>NZ_PUUH01000307.1:0-5255 GCF_002968355.1 Spiroplasma sp. ChiS
TCTCTATCTTCTCTATCTCCTAAAATTATTAGCAAAGCTAATAATAAATAAAAAATATAATTTCCTAAAACTATAATAATTATTAATCAAAAATCACTCATTATTCTTGTCCTCCKTGCTCTTCATTAGGAGCRTTGATAATAAWTTCATCATTTTTTAATTGTCTGTTTAAAGTRGCATTTACTGGTAAKYKAACATCAACAATTAACTCATCAATATTTTTAATATTGAATGTTCTACTGTTTAAAATAGCATTATCATATTTAATTAACTTAATAATAAATTCAGTTAATTTAATTTCTCTAATATATATCATTTGTTCATAAGAGGCGTTTGTTTGAATATTTACTCCCGCAACTTCGGCTTGGGTTTGTTGTGCTCCTTTAGCAATAGCGGGAACATGATGACGATTAATTTTATAATAATTAGTTAACAATCAATCATATATTTTTGTTAATTGTTCACCTTTAAAATTACCAGCAATATAGTCTACTGGTTGAAAATTACTATCAGGGTCTCCTTCAACTAATAACAAGTCATTTTCAATAAATGATGCCAACATGTATATTGTAAAATGAAATTCGCTAAAACAACTCTTATTAAAGGGTTGTTTTTTTATTTGAAATAAAACAACTCCTAAAAGGAGGTAATGATAATTAAACAACAAAAAATATGTGATGTTAATGATTGTTATAAATTATCATCATTCACAACGAAGAAACTGGTTTGTTAAAACTTTGATTTTATAAAACTTAATGCAGAGTGGGACAGTTATTTTATAAATAACTAAGTGCTTCCATAAGAACATGAGTATTAACTCATTCCCACAAGCCGTCCGAGGCAAGTACTGAAATAGTGTATGAGTAAAGAGGTAAATCGGCGTTGGTTATTATTTTTAATAACTTGCGATAGTGGTGATGTGTCCAAGGCTAACATCGAACCACAATAAAAATAGAGATGATGACACAAACAATTAAATTTGCGAAAAGTGTGGTTGGTTGGAGTTTAAATAGCATTCGGTCCTTCATATAGGTGCAAGTAAATTTAATTTCAAAAACTGAGCGTCAAATCCTAGAGCAAAAGCACAAATGGGCACGGAAGAAGGAAGACATATATGTCTGGCGTCAAATATAAAAATATAGTTGCATATTTTTAATAGATACTAAAACAAACATAACACCGCCACCGCTTACCCCCAGTAAAGCGGATGGCGTAGTAAATAAATAGATAAATTACTTATATAACTAATTCTCGCTTTGGCACTTTCACTTGGGAGTGAGTGCCAGCGAGTTAAAAAGGAGAATTAAAAAATGACAGAATATAAAAGTAAATATATTAATAAAACTTGAGATGAAATAACAACATCATTTGATTGAGTTAATTGTCAACCTATTGATTGTCGTATTTCACATCATAAAAAACATTATGATTTTCAATGTTTAGAATGAGCAAAAATGTACTTAAATTTATTTAAAGATAAATGAGGTGTTATTGCGTCTTATATGGAACATTACAAAATTAACGATATTTTAGATTTAGCATCAGATGGATGAAAAATATTACAATTTGAGAAAAAAATAAAAGGAATAATTTAGGAGGTAAAGATGAAAAAGTTAAATAAAAAAATTATCAACAAAATAAATGAATTAATTCTTAGAAGTTATCTAGTTTCAAAAGATGAAATTACTGATGAACATTGAGCATTAAATACTAAAAAGAATTAGGAGGAGTTAAATATGAGTATATGAACATTAATAATAATCATAATAAATATTATTTCATGCTTAGTGTCATTGCCTTTTACAATATATGGAATAATCGAAGTCATTAAAATTGAAAAAATAATTAAAAAGATTAAAAGCAGGGAGGAAATAAATTATGACTAAAAGATATTTATTAATACAAAAATCAGAAACTATATTTGGAATAGATACTGAATTATTTTATTCCTTAGAAGAAGCAGAAGCAGTTGCTAAAAATGAAGATTATAAATGAACTATTATTGATTTAAAAATATTAAATGAAAAGGATTTGAATAATATGAAAAAATATGTTGCTAAAAAAGATATTAATAATTATTTAGATAAAAAATTTGAAGAAGCAAAATTTAAAACCACTCAAGCTGATATAGATAATATTTGAGAAATAAGTGATAAAGATATTAAAAAAGCAATGGAAGAAGTTATAAATAATCCCTTTTGAAATCATCTTGTGTTAATTGGTCTGCTTCTTCTCTTCATTCAATAGCAAATTCATAATTATTTAAATCAGCAAATGCTTTTAATTTTTCTCTTTTAGTTTGTGAATGTAAACCTTTACAAATAATATAAGTACCATTATCTAATGTAAAAGAATTCTCAGATAAATTAACTTTATAATTAATATTCATATTATTAAGAGTATTTTGAATATTTTTAAATACTCCATTTCTAATATCTTTATTAATTTTCATAACAGCAATAATAAATATTGGTTTATTAACTAATAACGATATTGCACAAGATTTACCAATTGGATTATCTTTAATTGCAAAGGTTTTAGCACTATAACGACTTCCTATTTCATTATATTCATCAGCAGGATTATATATTTTATTTCACGGTGCATTAGGAATATTTTGTTGATAAAATCATCTTGGTATTTCATCTAAATGTAAAAAATGTTTAAGCATCTTTAATCACCTCATTTATTTTAGGTAAATCAACATTATCAAAATTAATAACAATATTAGCATTATTTATATTTGTATCTTTAACATATTTCTCAACATATATTTTCTTCCCCCCGTCATATTTGTCATTTAATAAATCCAATTCCAATTCTATTTCTAATTGATTTATTGTATCTTTAATAAAATAAGCGGTTTTTGTATTAACTTCATCTTGTCAATTATCAAATGGTAGTTTTAAATAGTATAAATATGCTCTTTTATTACTCAATTTGTCCGCTTTTTTTCGTAAAAACTCCTTAGTTTTACCCGAAATAGTCTTAAAAGTTACCATTTTTTAATTCTTTTTTCATATTAAAATTGCTATTATTTAAACAATATGGTTAAATAAAAGAGTAATAAACAAACTTATCAAGAACTAAAAACGTAGCAAAATGTATTAAAGAACTTAATATTATTTTTATTATGTTTATTTTACAATTAAAAAAAGACTTTTTCAATTCTTAATTTTGTAATTTATAAACAAGTTTTTAGAGCTTTGGAAAATCTATTAAACTTTTATAAATATACTTTAAATATAACACTTTATATAAAAATGTCAATAAATTTCTAAAATTTTATTTTTTATGCTAAAACTATTTTCGGAAAGAGAGCTTTTGGATATGAGAAAATTTAAACATTTAAGTATTAATGAAAAAATTATATTAAAGGAATTATCTAGATCAGAATTATATAAAAAGAAAAATGGTAAAATTAATTACTCAAAGATAGCACGGTTTATGGGAAGAGATAAGGAAACAATTCGACATGAACTTAAAAAATTTAAAGAATATTATCCTTTAAAATCACAAAAACAATATCTTAAAAATAGAAAAAATTCTAAAAAACATATTACTTTAACAGTTAAACAGATTAAGTGATTAAACAAAAATTTTAATACTTTACATAATAAACCTGAAACAATTTGTAAAATGTATGAGATTGAATTTGGCGAAAAATTTCCAATGTGTTTTAAAACACTTTATAAATATATTTATTTAGGATTATTTAATATGGATAAAAAATATCTTTATTTTAAGGGAAAGAAGCGAAATAGTACTGATAATCGTAATCGAGGTAAATTATCTAAATTATCAAATTACAGAACTATTGAAGAAGCAAAACATGATAGATATGAATTTGGTTGATTTCAAATGGATTGTATTGTTGGATCTGACCATAAATCTGCTGTTCTTACTTTTACAGAAGAATTAACTAAATTTACTATTGCTGAAAAATTAAGAGAACAAACAGCCGAAGAAGTTGTTAAAACAATTAAAAATATTTTTGTTAGATTTTTCATTAGGAATTGGGTTTTGCTCATTTCAATAAAAACTTTTTTGAAAAATACCTCAAACCTTTCGGTTTGAATCAATTGTTACAATACGAAAATTTTCGGTTTGAACTTGATTAAGAAAATCATTAATATCATCTAAAATATTTAATCTAATGTATTTTGTATGTTTTATTTTTCATTTTTTCCTCTTTCTATTTAGTTAAACTCTAATATTTTAATACTAACATATTTAATACTAACATATATATTAATAGATTTATTTAAAACAATACTTTAATTTTGTAGAAAACTCTTGATATTCTTGATATTTATAAAATATACCTAAAATTAGGTATATTTTTAATGTAAGAGGTAAATAATTGATGGAAAAAAGATTTAAGGATTTATTACCCCACCGAAGAAAAATTAAAGAAAATAAAGAAACTTTTAAACAAGTTGTTGATTATTTTTATAATGGAAAATATTATGAATTATTACAATGTTTAAAAGAAAGTGAGTCATTTATTCCTAGTTCTAAAAAGTTTTTAAGAGAAACAATTAACTTAATTAAAAATAACGAAGAGGGTATTAAAAATCAAACATTATGAAATAATATTGGTTGTCATATGGAGGGTGATGTTTCCCATTATGGTAAGGGCATATTTTCTAAAAAAGGAATTTATAGCGAAAAAACTGTTAAAAATAAATTGAATACTAGTATGCTAAAATTTAGAAATAATATTAAACCACCAGAAAAACCACCAGAAAATAATAGTATTTTATATAATAATTTTAATAAAACTAAACAACAAAACTTACATCTTTATTAATTTTATTTTTAAATTAAATAATTTTAATAAAAATGCATTTTTTTGTTGTGATTAAATTTAAAAAAATATAAAAATTTGTTGACAATAAAATTAAACATGGTATCTTTAAGTTAAGTAGATGGATTATTTATTCTATTTATTCCATAATTTCTTAAATATACTAAATACCCTTAAATAATTTATACAATCAAAATAATTACAGAATTAATAAATAGTTTAACAGATGATCAATTTTTAGAATTTTATGAAAAAATAAAGCAACAAGCAGAATTAATTAAAAAACAAAAACGTTTAAATGAAATTGATCAAAAATTTAGAGATAAAGGTATTACATGTCCTAATTGCAAATCTTTTCATTGTGTTAAAAATGGTCATAATCCCGAAGGAAAACAAAAATATTTATGTAAAAAATGTCGTGCTAGTTTTGATGCTTTTCGTCATC
>NZ_PUUH01000308.1:0-41757 GCF_002968355.1 Spiroplasma sp. ChiS
AAATATAATTTTTAAAAAAGTTGAATTTTTTATAAATTTTATTATCATTTATTCATAAGCGAGACATAATTTGTTTCTAATTACTTAATTTTATTAAAAACCTCAAAATAATATATACTACCAAAAATTTTAACAGGAGATAATGCTGCTGTAACGCGTTCAATTTGTGAACGCGTAGGAATGAAAATTAAAGGAATTATTTCTGGTGAAGAGTTAGATAAATTAACTGATTATGAATTAAAACGTGCAGTTGAAATTAATAATGTTTTTGTCAAATTAAATCCAACCGAAAAATCACGAATTATTAGTTTGTTAAAAGCTAATAATCATGTTGTTTGTTTTATGGGTGATGGTATTAATGATGTACCAGTATTACGACAAAGTGATATTGCAATTTCAGTTAATAATGCAACTGATGTTGCTAAGGAAGCATCAGATATTATTTTATTAGAAAAATCATTAGATGTAATTGAACAAGGAATTGAACAAGGGCGTTTAACATTTGGAAATATTTTAAAGTATATTAAAATAACAATGGCATTACAATTTGCAGTCGTATTTGATCGCGTTGATAAAGATTTCTTATTGCAATCACAGCGTTGACGTACAAAAGGCATGTTATCATTTACTTTTGTTAACGGCCCAATTAGCAGTGTTTTTGATGTAATAACCTTTATTATTTTAGGGTATGGCTTTGGTGTTTTTAATGCATATAATGTTGATCCAACTTCAGCAGATGCTGCTTATCATGTTGCAATTTTTCAATCGGGTTGATTTATTGAAGGATTAATTACTCAAACAGTTGTAATGTTAATGTTTAGAACAAAACAAATTCCATTTATTCAATCAAAACCAACTTGACCAATTAATGTTGCGACAGGAATTGTTGTACTATTAGGATTCTTAATTCCATATGCATTGAACAATGTCTTTCCAATGACAGCGCCACCATTAGTATATATTCCAATTTTCTTGGGAATTATTGGAGCGTATTGTATCACTGCTCAATTATCAAAAGTTGCTTATATTAAAGTAACAAAAAGTTGATTATAAAATAATTTTAAAAAGAGGTAAAAGGAATGGTTGTGAAAAATAAACATTCCTTTTAATTTTAATAATTATTATTTTAATGTTAAAATAATAATTAGATTTATGTTAAAATTTTGATTATGAAATAATATACTAAGTATTATTTAAATTTTCATAGTTTTAAAAAAACAATAAAAATTAATAAGAATGATGAGGTGAAGTTATGCAGAAAAAAACAGTACAAAAATATGGATTTTTTATGTGCTTTTGTATGGTTGTTGGGACAGTTATTGGAACAGGAATCTTTTTTAAAAACGAAGGGGTGTATGGTTTAACTAATGGGAATGGAATTCTAGGTTTAATTGCTTGGATAATTGGTGGTCTAATGGCTCTTTCGTTTGGATTATCATTTATGGAAATTTCTTCAGCAAAACAAGATTCAAATTCAGGTATTGCTTTGTATGCAAAAATGTTCGGGGGAAAATGGTTTGGCCGCGTAGTGAGGAACGCTATGAACCATATTTATATTCCGTTAACAACTTTCACTGTTGCGTATTATACAACAAAAGCTTCAATCTGAGCCTTTGGTGGTGGTTTAATGGCAGAAATTGCATTTAGTGAAAAAGTTGGTGGTTATGCGAATTATCAATTAATTTTAACTAGTTTTTCAGTTATTTATACTGTCCTGTTAATTTATATTTGTACTTATTTAGAAAAAACAGGGAAATATATTCAAATGGTAACCGTTGTTTTAAAATTAATTCCATTAATTTTAGTTGGGTTAATTGGAATGTTCTTTTTTAACAATGACCCTAATGTATTAAGCAAAAGTGGTTTAGGTGATCTTGATAAATATAAATTAGTTCTTAATAAAACTGGATTTGAAATGATTTTAATGACTTTACCAGGGATTTTGTTTTCATTTGATGGTTTTTTATCAACAACATATATTCAAAAGGATGTTAAAAAACCAGAACGAAATATTCCATTAGCTTTAGTATTAGGATTAGCATCAGTAACAATTCTTTATTTACTTGTTTCAATTGGAACTTTAAATTTAGATGCTCGAGGAAGTGTTGCTGCTGCGGCTGGAAAAATTTTTAATAATCCTGTTGTTAATAAAATTTTTGAACGAATTATTTTCTTCTTTATTTTAATTAGTGCTTTTGGAACTTTAAATGGATATAGTTTTTCTTTAGTTAAACTAAGCCATTCCTCAATTGAAGATAATTTTATTATTGGTGCAAAGTTATGAAATAAAATTATGAAAAAATATAGTATTAATTTTGCAATTTTTTTAGCATCAGTTATGATTACACTAGTGTGAGGATTAATTATGGGAATTCCAACTATTTTTGCAAAAGAAACTTATAATTTTTATGATTTTATTAGCAATGCTGGTGTTGTGATGGCATTTCTGATGTATGGGACAATTATTGGCTTGCGAATATGAAATCGCTATCATCAACGGATTACAACAATTAAAAATTGATATTTTCTTCCAGCTGCAATTATTAGTGTTATTTGTATTATTGCTATTATTGGTTATAACATTTATTCATATTTTTTAAATGCTATTGTAATGCCAGAAAAAACTGACCCTATTTTAGCAATTGTATTATTACTGTTAATTTTAGTTTTGCCATGATTTGGAATATGAATGAAAGATAATGATACAATTAATAAAAAATTAACTATGCCAATGCAATTTAATGAGCAAGACTCTAAGAAAGATTTTAAAAAAAATTTAGTAGAAAGTTCAGAAACAAAAGAGAAGGATAAAACATAATTTTATTAAATGATGAGGATAGTTTATTAATTTTAGATTTTACTATTATATAAAGTAGTTTTAATTTAAAGTTATATTAAAAAAGAAAGAATATTTATTTAATAAAAAAACTAACTTTTTAAGGAAAAATAATAGGTTATGTAAGTTCGGATGATAATTTAGCAAGTTTAATGCAAATTTTTATAATTAGTTTATTAAAAATAAGAGTACTAAAAATTTTAATGTATTTTTATTTATTAATTAATTATGTTTTATTTAAATTATTTTCGCTATAATTAACATAAGGATAAAATTATGAGAGGTTTAGGTGAAATTATTTAAAAAGGATAAAAAATATTATTGATTTAGGAATTTTATTACTTTAAGTCTTATTTGATTTATAAAATGCTAATATATGTGTTAAAAGTCCTAAATTTATAATTTAGGTAAAAATATTTTTTAAGAAAGGGGTCTTGGGATGGCAAAAATAATAACTAAATTTAAGGGAAATAATAAAGAGTTTAAGGGACGAAAAAAAGAAATTGGTTTTTTAAAAACTGATGAGATTAAACAAATTTCCCAGTTTTCTCAAAGCGAAATTTTGGAACATTTTGAACTTAAGAATTTTGGTCTAACTTATGATGAAGCAGAAGAAATGGGTAAAAAATATGGCGATAATTCGCAAGAAAAAATGAAATTTCATTGATTTAAACATTTTTTAAAAGTATTGTTAAATCCTTTTAACATTGTTTTGGCTTTAATTGCGACCTATAATATAATTAGTTATTTTGCTTTAGGTGGTGATAGTTTTGAAGTTATTGGAGTTATTATTATTGCTATTATGATTATTATTAGTACTACAATTGCATATGTTCAAGATATACGTAGTTTTTTCGTCACGAAAAAACTAACAGATTTAGTTAGTAACACAATTACAGTAATTCGATTAGAAGATGATGAAAAAGTTTCTGAAGTGTCAGTTAAAAATAATACTAGTTTAATTCGAGAAGCAAAAGAATTAGAAATTCATGAATTAGTGCCAGGTGATTTAATTTATTTATCAAGTGGAGATATGGTTCCTGCTGATGTTCGTATATTATGAAGTAATGAACTTTTTATTAATCAATCAAGTTTAACTGGTGAATCATTACCTGTTGAAAAACATGCTAGTTATAATCGCCATAAAGCAAGTTTATTAGAATTAGAAAATATTTGTTATACGGGGACAAGTGTTGTTTCAGGGAGTGCAATTGCAGTTGTTATTGGTGTAGGACCAGAAACATATTATGCGACAATTTCAAAAACATTACAAGCTAAACCACCAGAAAATAGTTTTAATCGTGGAATTAAAAGAACAACCTGACTACTATTGTCGTTTATGTTTGTAATGGTACCAATTGTTTTTGTTATTAATGGAATTACAAAAAATGATTGGTTATCTGCCTTATTATTTGCTATTTCAGTTGCAGTTGGTTTAACGCCTGAAATGCTGTCAATGATTGTGACTTCTAATCTTGCACGTGGTGCAAGTCGAATGAGTAAAGCCAAAGTTGTTGTTAAAAAATTAGAAGCAATTCAAAATTTAGGAGCAATTGATATTTTATGTACGGATAAAACAGGAACATTAACAAATGATAAGATCGAATTGGTTGATTATCAGTTGTTAGATAATAAAAAAGATGATCGTTTATTAACATATTTATATTTAAATAGTTATTTTCAAACAGGATTAAAAAATCCTTTAGATAAAGCAATCATTCATTATATTGATAATCATCATTTATCTAGTTTTAAGGATGATTATCAAAAAATTGATGAAATTCCGTTTGATTTTAATCGACGGAAATTAACAGTTGTTGTTTCAGGGAAAGACAAGCATCATACTTTAATTTGCAAAGGGGCAATTGAAGAAATTATTAAAAATTGTACAAGAATTGAATATAAAGGAAAAGTTGAAAAAATAACAGAAGAACATTTACGAATGATTTTTGCAACAGCAGAGCGAATGAACAGTGAAGGACTAAGAGTTATTGGATTAGCATATAACCATGGCCATGATGCCGATACTTATTATTCAACAAAAGATGAGAAAAATTTAATTTTTTATGGTTTTGTTTCTTTTCTTGATAAACCAAAACCTTCTGCAGAAAAAATGATTCAATTATTGCGAAAAAACGGGGTACAGTTAAAAATTTTAACGGGGGATAATGAGCAAGTAACAAGAGCAATTTGTGATCGAGTTCATTTAAAAATTCGTGGTGTTATAACTGGCGATTATATTGAAAAATTAAGTGAATTTGAACTCCGTGATGTTGTTGAGCAAAATAATATTTTTGTTAAATTAAACCCATTACAAAAAGCAAAAATTATTACAGCTTTAAAACAAAACCAACATGTTGTTGGTTTTATGGGTGATGGAATTAATGATGCACCTGTTCTGCGCCAAAGTGATGTTGCAATATCTGTTGATAATGCAACTGATATTGCAAAAGAAGCATCAGATATTATTTTATTAGAAAAGTCCTTACTAGTTATGGAAAAGGGAATTATTCAAGGACGACAAACTTTTGGAAATATTTTAAAATATATTAAGATTACAATTGCTTCGAACTTTGGAAATGTTTTGAGTATTTTAATTGCTTCAGTATGATTACCATTTCATCCAATGATGCCAATTCAAATTTTATTTCAAAATTTATTATATGATGTATCCCAATTGGCAGTAGCATTTGATAAGGTTGATGTGGACTTTTTATCAAAACCACAAACTTGAACAACAAAGGATATTTTACCGTTTGTTTTTGTTAATGGACCTGTCTCCTCAATTTTTGATGTTTTAACTTTTGTTGTTATGGGGTATTATTTTGGGGTTCTTGCCAATCCGCAGCATATTACTGCTGAACAAATTACTTTATTTCAAACAGGTTGATTTGTTGAAGGATTAGTGACACAAACTTTAATTGTACAAATGTATCGAACAAGAAAAATTCCGTTCTTTCAATCAATGCCATCATGACAATTATTGGTATCCAGCATTGTCGTTATTTTGATTGGAATTACCTTGCCATTTACATTATTAGGACCAAAACTAAGTTTAGTACCATTACCTGCAATGTACTTTGCTTTCTTTACGGCATTAGTGATTGTATATTGTTTAATGAGTCAAGGAGTCAAAAATTTATATATTAAAATTTTTAAGCGATGACTATAGATTTACTTTTAGTAAATCTATTTTTAATACAAAATAAAAAAACATCTTGCAAAAGCAAGATGTTTAAAATTATTTTTTAAACAATTCAAATAATGTTTTAATCATTACTCCAGTTCCACGCCCATCTTTAGTATCGGCTGTTCCAGCGATATCTAAATGAATATATGGTTTTTCTTCTACAAATTCACATAAAAATGCAGCAGCAGTTGAACTACCAGCAAAGCGTGAACTTTCAGCATTTGTTAGATCAGCAATTGGTGTTTTACGCATTACAGCAGTATGTTCTTCTAAAATTGGCATTCTTCAAATTCCTTCATGGGCATTAGTAGCTGCTTGTGCAAATTGATCATATCAAGCATCATTATTAGTAAAAACACCAGTTAATCATTTTCCTAATGCTACTAGAATGGCACCAGTTAATGTTGAAGCTTCAATTAATTTATCCACATTTAATTTACGAATAGCATAAGTAATACCATCAGCTAGAACTAATCTTCCTTCAGCATCAGTATTATCAATTTGAACAGTTTTTCCGTTCATTGAAGTAATAACTGATTCAGTTAAAGTTGCTTTTCCTCCAATTCGATTTTCTGTTAAACAAGCCACGGCAGCAATATTTGTTTTAACTTGAGCTTTTGCTAAAGCTAATACTGTTGAACAAACAATAGCTGCTCCTGACATATCGAATTTCATTCCAGTTAATGCGTTTGATGGCTTCAAATTATATCCACCACTATCGAAGGTAATTCCTTTTCCTATTAAACCAACTTTTTCTTTTTTATTACTATTGCCTAAATATTCTAAGACAACAACTCGTGGTTCTAAATAGCTTCCAGCATTAACAGCTAAAAGTAAACCCATTTTTTCTTTTTCAATTTCTTTTTTATCTAAAACTGTTACTTTTAAATTTGGGATTCCTTTTGCCATTGCTGTAATTTTTTCAGCAAAAATTTCTGGATACATTAAATTTGGTGGTGTATCTTGTAACATACGAGCAAAATTAACAAATTCCATTTTAATTTGAATTTCTTTAAAAATAGCAGGCACTTTTTCACACTCATGAATTAAATTAATTGTATAAACTGGTTTTTCTTTTTTATCTGTTTTTAAATTATAATTATCATTTAAAGCATATAATGTTCCTTCAACTAGAGCTTTAAAAATATGACTATTTGCTTCAGCACCTTTTTTGAAAGTGTTAACATCAATGTTTAAACTATATTTAATTGTTTGCATAAAATTTTTTATAAAATCTTCAGCATTTTTAAAAGTTAATGCTTTTTCAAAATAAGCATAGATTGTTTTTTGCTCTGAAATTAAAGTTGTTGCACCGTTTTCTTGGACAACTAATGGATTAATTTCGTCGCCTTTAAAAACTGCTTTTAGTGTTAAATCTTGTTTTTTATCATTTAATAATACCATTATAAAATTCCTTCTTTCTATATAGATAATTATATACAAAATATTATAACATTATCTAGAATAACAATAAAAATATTTTGTTTTCCGTTATAATATAAAAAGATAAATTTAGAAGAAAGAGGAGAAAATAATGAAACGAAATGAAGCACCAGCACAATATAAATGAGATTTTAGTCATTTATATCCTAATCATGCGGCATGAAAAAAAGATTTAGCCAAAATTGTAAAAAAATTAGAAGAAATTATTACTTTTAAAGGAAAATTAAATCAAATAACTGTTTTTAAAAAATATATTTTTTTAGATGAAGAAATTGATTTAATTGCAAATAAAATGGGACAATATCTGAATATGGGTGATATTGACACAACTGATTTATCATATCAAGAATTAGCGGGAATTTATTCAAACACTTTAAGTCAAATTTCAAGTCAATTAGCTTTTGTTGCTCCAGAATTAAAAGCAATTGGTGAAAAAACAATTATGACATGAATTAAAGAAGATTCTGCCTTAAGTGCATATGAATATAGTTATCGTAAGTTTTTTAAAAATGCAAAGTATGTTTTATCAGAACGTGATGAAGAAATTTTAGCTTTAGTAACACGGTCACGAGGCGTAGCTTATGAATTATACGATTTATTAGCATATGCTGATAAAAAGCCAACTTTTATTGATTATCAAGGAACAAAAACAGAATTAACAAATAGTGTATATAGTGAAATTATGGAAAAATCTGATCCATTGGGGGAGCAAGAATTTCGAATTAAAACAGCACAATTGTTTTCTGAACATTTAGTTGATAAAAAACATTCTTTTGCACGAATTTATGAGGGAATTATTCAACATAGTGTTGAGTCTGTTAGTTTACGTGGTTATAAAAATACTTTACAAGCATCATTAAATAATGACGATGTATCTGAAGAAATTTATGCAAGTTTAATTAAATATGGTCGTGAAAATAGTCATTTATTTGTTCAATATAATGAGTTATTAAAAAAACATTTTAAATTTAAAAAGTTTTATTCAACTGATCGCAGTTTGAAATTAGTTACAAACATTGCATCATTAGATAAGAAATATACTGTTGAAGATGCAAAAAAAATGATACGTGAATCTTTACAACCATTAGGGAATGAATATTTAACACAATTAGAATTGGCTTGAAGTGATCACCGTATTGATTACTTTGAAGATACTAATAAACGTAGTGGTGCTTATTCATCTGGTGGTTCAGGAGTTGAACCAATTATTTTAATGAATTGAGATGATACAATTGGTTCAGTTAACACATTAGCACATGAAGCTGGTCATTCTGTTCACACATTATTAGCAGATTTAAACAATAAATATCCATTAAATAGTTATCCAATTATTTTAGCAGAGGTTGCTTCAACAGTTAATGAGCACTTATTATTTGATTATTTATATAAACATGCTGAGAGTAAAAAAGAAAAAATTTATTTATTACAAAATCGAATTGATGAAATTATGGCAACTTTCTTTCATCAAATTCATTTTGCTGATTTTGAATGAGCTGCACATAAAATGGTTGAAAATAATGAGCCCTTAGATGCTGATAAGTTAGCAAATCTTTTTGAACAAAAATCTAATGAATTTGGTTATACTGCTTTTGATAAACATGAGTTACAACAAAAATCATATAGTTGACCGCGAATTTTACATTTCTTTCATTCACCATATTATGTTTATAAATATGCAACATGTATTGTAGCATCTTTCAAACTTTATAATGATGTCATTAATGGCCATCCAGAATATTTATTAAACTTTTTAAAACAAGGTGGTCGTAAAGAACCATTAGCAATTTTAAAAGATATTGGAATTGATTATACTGATGCTAATGTTTATAATGGCTTAATTACAAAATTAACAGAAATGATTGATAATCTTACTCAATTATTAAATTAACATTAATTAAAAGAAAATTTTTTATATTGTAAATTGTAATATGAAGTGCAACAAATCAACTCAGAAAGGAGTTGATTTTTTATTGGAAAGGAAACATTATTTTATTTTGTGGCCGTATAAATTAATAGATTTATTGCACTTGGATTTACAATTTACATACTTAAAAATAAAAAATATTTTGTCAAATTATTTTTAAAATTATTTATTTAACCTACAAATAATTTGATAAAAATTAATTTTATTTTGTTTTTAATATTTTTTTATAAAATATTATCAATACTTTAAGCATTAAATTGATTATTAAATTTTAGAAAGGAAAAATAATATTAAAAAATGAAAAAATAATATAAGTAAAGAACATATTATTTGTGAAAAAATTGAATTAAAAACACCTGTAACTAAAGTTGAAGGTTTTGCAAGAATAAATTCTAATGAAAATGTATTATTTTGAACCAAAAAATTATTGCCTAAAAATAAATACTCATTATTTCAAATAAAAGGATTATTAAATAGTTATGAAGGATGAGCAGAAGGAACTAGTTTTGACTCACAAAATAGTAATGGTTGAATAAATTTATTTTCATTTGATTCTTCGGGTAAAATAGTATCAGGAATACCTTTAGTAAACAAGACAAAGTTAAAAAGAAAAAATATTGGTAATATTTGATATACAACTGCTGATAAAGAGACATATGCTATAGCATATGGTGAATTATTTTTAGATTTTGAATATGTTAATAATACTATTAATGTTAAACTAACAGCTAAAGCCACTGCTGCTAATTCAACCTTCTTGGGGTGAACTAAGACACAAACAAAATTTTACTTTAAAATTATAATTTCTTAATTATATTATTTAAAAGCAACTTATCAATTAAATTACAATGTGTTAATAAAACAAAATAAGGACTAAACATTTGAGATACTTTATAAAAGTATTTTAAAGTTTAGTTTTTTTCTTGGTCTATGATATTATAACCAAGGAATTAACTATGAAAATATTAAATCTATAATAAAAAAATGAAAGGAAAACATAAATGAAAAAAATATTATGTTTAATAAGTACAACAACAATTGCAATGAATGGGATGTCTCTTGCAGTTGCTAACAACTCATATGAACATATAACTAATAACAAACAATTAGAAAAAACAAAAATAAATCAAATTATTGGTTTAAATGAATATGATGATCAAAAATTAACAAAACCAGAAAAAACAATAGAAAAATTTGAAATAGTGCCTTCTTCAGCACGCGCTATTATGCAGTTAGAATTAGATAAAGAATTGGCGGTGTTAGTACCAAAAGTAATGCCTAAATTATTAACTGTAGACCAGCCTTCTTTTCAAAAAAATGTTCT
This sequence comes from Spiroplasma sp. ChiS, assembly GCF_002968355.1. Taxonomy (NCBI): domain Bacteria; kingdom Bacillati; phylum Mycoplasmatota; class Mollicutes; order Entomoplasmatales; family Spiroplasmataceae; genus Spiroplasma; species Spiroplasma sp. ChiS. The sequence goes on from NZ_PUUH01000308.1 coordinate 10,718, forward strand.
TGAAAAATATTATAAATTTTTAGCACCAGATTTATTAAAGTTAACAATAACAACTAATACTTGAATGGAAATAGTTCTTTTATTTATGCTAAATTTAAAAGAAGATTTTATAATTAAATTAAAAAATGGAATTGCTAGTTTTCATAAAGAAGATTATAGTGCATGATGAAGCTCAATTACAGATAATGACATAAATTCTTTTGCTTATTTAATTTGAGAAAATTTTCCTTATTATTATTATTATTATTATAACTTATTTCTTAATTTAGAGTTTAATTATCAAGCTGTAAAAATTAATTCGTATTCTGGATATACATATTATTATTGTGATCAATAAAACCCTTGAAAATATAATCAGATTATTGGTGAAGCAACAGAGCTAAAAAATAATGAAGATAACTTTACCTTACAGCAAGAATTGAATACAGGTCTCCAAGAAAAATATAGATATGATAATGATCAATGTATTGGAAAAGACAATGTTGTTGAATGGTCAACAAGAACAAAAATTAAAATTAACAAGATTATTTGAGAAAGAATAAATACACTTTTTTTATTAATGATAAATATGATTTTATTAATAAATTAACAACCATATTTTCAGTCTTTCCTCCTTCATATAATGATTTTAAATATAAACTTAATTTAAAAGAGTTAAATTCTTTTGCTTATTTAATTTGAGAAAATTTTAGTTATTATTATAATAGTTCGTTAAGATTAAAAAATAATGAATCAATTCGAATAACTTCGTATATTGGATATGAAGATGGTTATTGACAACGTGATTATTTTAAATCTTACAATGAAATCGTGGATAGTAATAATGATATTGTTGAATGAAAAAAAATTAATGGAAGAAAGATACAAAATAGTCAAGTTAAAATAATAGCAAAAATACATGATGAATTTGGGAAAAAAAGACAAACAACAGAAAATCCGGATATGACTACTCCTTCAACGAGTGGTATGACACAATCCAATTTAAATGAAGAATTACCAAAATTGTTAACAATAGCAGTAAATAAGGCATTAGCTACAGAATCAAAACCTTCAACAAGTGGAACTTCTTCAGTTTTAAATAAAATTGATAATTATTTAGATGAGAAAGGAGCACAACAAGATAAAAACTCAAATGAATTTGAAGAGTCTATCCTTCCTTCAATAATAAGTGAGATTGATAAATATCTTGAGAGTCCCGAGGGTGAATGGGCATTATTAAAAAATGAAATTGAAAAAAATTTTAATAGAAGAGAAAGAATTGAGGCAGGATTAAAAAATGAAATTAATAACTACTTTCATAATAGACAAAGTGTTTCAACTTCATTGCGAGATACAATTAATCAATATTTTAGTAGTAAAGAAATAGCAAATAAAAGTCTTTGGAAAAAAATGTATAAAAATATGAAAAAACCATTTAAAACTATAAAAGAGCTAATTTCAAGAGTAAGTCAAGAATATGAACCAATGAGTTGTAGTCAAGAATATTTTTGTCAACATGAAGATATTGAAATTGAAGATGACATAACTCCATTATTACCAGTAAGAGATAATTTTATTTTAAAATTTATAATATTAGCTATAATTAGTGATATATTAGGTACTAGAACATTAAAAGATTTAAATTTGCTTTAAAAAATAATTTAAAATAATGATAAAAAATGCATCTCTTTTAAGATGCATTTTTTATTTAGGGAAAATTGATTATAATGATTTGCTTAGATTAATGTTATTTATAATTTACATATTTAATTAAATTTTTCCTAAAAATTTAAATAAGTTTAAATTCTATTTTTCGTGATAAAAATCATCTGCCATTATTGTCATAACCACTATTCTCTTTATTAGATTGGGGTCTAATAATTCAAAAAGCATATCCTAAACCATGATAACCAAAGTTTCAAATATTCGTACTTATCTCTTTAATATTTTTTATTTCTAATATCAAATATTTTTGATTTTTAATCCAATTAGCATTGTAAAATATGGAAGAATAACTTTTATAAACGTCTCAAAATGTTGATTTTTGTAATGACCTTTGATAACTATTAAAAAGAAACTCAAATATATACATGAAATCAATAATGTTATTTTTAAAATATGACAATAGGTGATTAAATAGGTATTGGTTTAGCTTAAAAACAAGATTACCATTATTATATGTTTCTAATTGATAATAATGTCAAAAATCCATTGTTACTTTCGCAAATTCTTCTAATTGTTGGTTAAATTGCGTTTTTAATATCGTGAAATAAATTTTTTCTTTTAAATTTATCTTAGATAAATTATTTTTAAATAATAAATTTTCAATCATAAAATTTTGTGGAATAAACCATGTTAGTTTTTTTAAAATATAATCACCATCTTCAACTTGAAGATTTTCAAAATTAATAAAATTTTTTTATAAAATGAAAGAAAATTTTGCCATGTTAATTGCTGTGGGTCATAACCCTCACCGCCCCACGCTAAAACAGACGAGTTAAGGTCCAAATATTTAAAGGAATAAATATCAGATAAATTTGTTGTCCGTAGTAAAGGAAATTGAATATTATGTTGAAACGAAATATTCCTGTCGTTTAATTCTTTGCTAATTATTGGTCAAACAATATCCGTCTTAATATTAAATTGCTTCGATATAATTCGATAGTTTTTAGCTTTAAAAATAGTATCAAGAAAATTAACAAAATAGTTTTCAACTTTATCTTGAATATTATTTAGAACTTCGGAATCATTTGTTGTAGTTATTGAAACTTGAATGTTATCCTCCGTTGGTAATCCTTTAAAGCGCACTTCATAAGCAATATTAACTTGGAGTGTAATTCCTAATACTGCTTGGGGAGTATCTGCTAATAGTTTTGCTATCTTATCAAAATTAATATTATATAAATTAAATGAAATGTCATTTTCTCCTAAGAATAATGGCATTGTATCAACATAATAATTTGAATATCGATTTTGTAAATGTTGATTCAAATTATTAAACTCTGCTTTAAAACCAATAAGCAACTGATTTAAAAAACGATATTTACTAATTGCTATGCTCGTTAAAGTTAATGAGCCATCATTTTTTGTTTTTACTTGTGTGACTAGTTCTTTAAATGATGATATTTGCTCTGGATATTCCTTAATTAATGTCAATCATTGTTTTTGTTTGCCATCATGTTGATAAAGTTTGCTTTGCTTCCTTTTTTATTTGATTTAAAATTTCAAGATCTTGATTGTGATCTAACTCATCGTTGTCATCAGGCTCATGTTTTGCTTGCGCTGTACAACTAACAACACCTAAACTACTATCAAAACCTAAAACAAAAACACTAAAAAGTGTTAATAACCATTTCATCTAATTGTCACCTTCCTTTTGTGTGATACTCATAATTATACTTAAAAAAAGTCCCCTAGTACCTTTGAACAAATCACGGTTGAATGAGAAGGAATAATTGGAACTAAGACTAATTTTATAATACAATAAATGAATTATTCTGAATTTCAACCAATAAAAGGAATGGAATGAGTTAAATTCAAATAATAAGAATCGGTTTGTTCCATTTAACTGACAGCAATGATGAAATAGCACTAATTTCAGATGCAACTTTAGACATGAACCATTAACAATGAACGATATCTTAAAAAATGCAAAAATAAATCTTGATGCAAGTAAGAAAAAACAGTAAGGAGAAAGCGTATTTTTAAAAATAAAGAATCTGTGTAGAGAAATTAAACCATAAAGCATATTAAAAGAATTGAGTTATTCTGTATTCAACAGGACTCAATCCTAAATAAATTTTATTTTGTGGTCTTATAAATTAATAGATTTGTTGCACTTGCATTTACAATTTACAAAGTTATATAAAAAAGGTTAAAAAAGTTTAACTTTTTTTATGTTTAGTGTAAGATATAATTAATATTTTTTAAAGAAAAATAAATTATAGTAAAAAAGAATGGATTAGGGAAATATAAATATGGCAGATCAGGTTAACACAGATCAACTACTACAAAAAGAAAAAAATGTAAAAAATGAATTAGATACTATTCGTACAAAACGCCGCATTATTTTGGGAATTATGTATGGATTAATTTCTGCAGTTGGGTACTCTATTGTGCCATTAATTCTATATATTATTCCAGAAAAAGGACCATATGGTAATTTAGCGGCGCCAATTAATGTCACTTTTTATGTGACAGTTCAAGAAATAATGGCAACTTTTCTGATGTTTATTTTTTATAAACCAAAAAATTTTATTAATTTTTTAAAATTACTTCGTCACAAAGAAACTTGATTAATTGTTTTATATGGTTATTTAGGTGGCCCAGTTGCAATGGTATTTTTTCAATTATCAGTTTTATTAACAATTAATCACCAAGGTGGGACAGATGGAACTGTTCCAGGATTATTGTTAAATTTAAATGTTATTTTAGCGGCAGTTGGAATTACTATTTTCTTTCGTGCTCGTCAAAGTAAATACACATGGACTGCTTTAGCAATTTCTACATGTTTAATTTTAGGAATGTCAATTCATTTTGCAATTGAAGAAGGATTAGCTTGGTCATCCATTGGAGGAATGTGTTTAGCGCTAGTGACAGCTGGTTTTTACGCAATGGAAGCATTAGGAATGTCACATTTAATGAGTTCTTCAAAAATTAAATTTACAAATCATGAAACAGTTTCAATTAAAACAAGTTCTTCAGCGATATTAATGTTATTATTAGGAACACCAGTTGCTGTATTTTTTTCCCATCAAAGTTTTTGAGATGGTTATAAAATTTTTGCTAATTTTCAATATTATGATTATGCATTAATTATACTTGCTGGAGGAATTATTATGGGTAGTTCTCGAATGTTATATTATGCATGTTTAGTAATGTCTGGGCCAACCTATACAACTTCAACCCAATTATTAATGTTTTTTTGAACACCAATTTTCCAATATATTTTTATTGCCGCACATGTTCCAAATAAGATTTCAGAACCAACATGATATTATTGGGTTTATGTTATTCCAATTGTCTTTTGTACTTTTATTATTTCTAGCAATGAGTTTTTAGTTCATGCTAGTAAAGTTGGATGAAAGCGGGCCTTTCATGAATTATTTGGCAAGATTCCGAAACAAAGTACAAAATAAGGTTAATAAAAAATAAAAATGTAAGTTATTTTACATTTTTATTTTGGAAATTATATGATTAAATATTATTAGCAAGCAAAGGAATGAACAATGGAAACAAATAGTCTTTTATTTTTACGTGCGGTCCAGTTAGCTGTGATTGTTTCATATGAATTGGTTGGTAAAAATGATAAAAATATGTTAGACCAAAAAGCAGTTGATTTTATTAATAAAATATTAACAAGTAATGATGTTAAGGCAAAAATTGCAATTGGTGAAGGTGAACTTGATGCAGCACCAATGTTATATCAAGTGCAAACTTTTTCACATCAACAAGAAATTACAATTGATATTGCAGTTGACCCAATTGAAGGGACAATACCGGCTAGTAAAAATGAACCGGGTTCAATTTCATCTATTGCTATTGCTAAAAATAATACAATGTTACAAATTCCAGAAATGTATATGGAAAAATTGTTTTTATCACAAAACTTAGCTGTAACAGTTGATTTTAATCAACCAATTGAAGCAATTTTATTAGCTTTATTAAAGATTAAACAAAATTTGTCATGTATTATTTTAAATAAACCCCGTCATCAGAAAATAAAAAAACAATGCGGCAATTAGGCATTAAAGTTGAATTAATTAATGAAGGAGATGTATTAGGAGCAATTGATGTTGTTTTAAAAAAGGCTGATTTTTTGTATGGAATTGGGGGTGCCCCAGAAGGAGTTCTAATGAGTGCATTAGCAATTGCAACTAATTATAAAATGTTTGCGCGTTTAATTCGTTATGAGCAAATTTGACCAAATGAAAAAGAAACAGCATTACGAATGAAAATTGAACAACAAGGTTTAGAACAGAAAAAAATTAGTTATAACACAATTTTTTCTGAACAAGATTTAGTTGCTGATAAACAAGCAATGTTTTTTGCCGCTAGTTTAACAGGTGGAACAGTTTTAAAACCATTACAAATCGTTAACAAAGAATATGTGGTCCATTCTTTTATTGACTATAATAATATTTATCATCAAATTATATCAAAATATCCAATAAAATGTTGAAGAGTTATTAAAATAATATAGTAAATAATTTAGAGGAGGTTAGAGCAATGCCATTTCGCTTAGAGAAAATTGCATTTGGAACTTTATTTTTAAAAAAAGAAGAAGCGATTATTAATGCTTTACAAAATGGTTATAAAATTATTGATACTGCTAAGGTTTATCAAAACGAAGAAATTGTTGGGCTAGCAATTAAAAAATATTTAAATTCTAATAATCAAAGACGAGAAGATATTATTATTGAAACAAAAATTTGATGTGATGATGTTGAAGTAGGGAATACTACTAATGCTGTTCTAGAATCTTTAAAACGATTAAATGTTACTTATTTAGATATTGTTTTAATTCATCGTCCAAATTTAAATTTTTATAAAACCATTAAAGCCTATGTTGAATTATTGCAATGCAAGGCAAAAGGGTTAATTAATGTTGTTGGTGTAAGTAATTTTGATAAGGATATGATTGAAATATTGTTTGAAGAAACGGGTGTCTATCCAAATTTAAACCAAATTGAATTTAATCTTTTTAATCAACGATGAGATCGTGTGCAATATTGTCAAAATAAAAACATTTTGGTGCAAGCATATTCTCCGATTGCTAATACATTGGAAAATCAAACTTTGGTTACAGAAGCTAAAAAATATAATTGTACTGTTGCTCAATTAATTTTAGCTTGAATCCAATACTTTAGTATTCAACCAATTGTTAAAGCAGAACTATTGCGTCATATTCAAGAAAACAAGCAGAGTGAAAAGATTAGATTAACTAAAAAAACAATTCAAATCTTGCAGAGTCTTAATATGTATGATAATATTTATCCTGAAACATTTGATAGGTTTTAATACAAAATATTATTGTTTTTATAAACTAATAAAAAACAATAATATAAATTATTGTTTTTTTGTTATAAATTTATTATATTCTTTCTTTGTGCAAAAAATTGAAAGAATTTTTAAATCAATTATTATTTGTAATTATTAGTGTTTTTTTCGTTTTTTATTAAAAAGTTTTTTATTTTAAAGGATTGTAACATTTTTCCTTAGTGAAGGATTTAATTTTTGTCATTTGTATTTGTTTTATCTTCTTTTTCATCTTTTGCAGTATTTTGAGTTTGCTCTGGTTTTTTACAAGCCGTTAAACTTGCTGCTGATGTGTTAAATATTCCAATTGCACCTAAAATACTAAATAATCTTTTCATAGATTTAAAATGGACCCTCCTTTCTAAAAATAATAAAATCAAAAGTAATTTTTGTTTTTATCAAATTATTTGTAAATTAAATTTATAATTATAAAAATAATTTGATAGATTTTTAAAAATAGTATATTTTTAAAAATCTATGCTAAAATTTACAATGGTAATCAAGACTTAAAAAATGTTATAATAATATAAAAATAGATAAATAGTTCCAAAATGGAGGTAAAAAATGGCAGAAAAAACAATGGCTGAGATTCTAGCTACAGCTAAAAAAGTTAAGGCATCAATTGATTCTCCCCAATCTTTAAGTAAAGAAAAAACTTTTGATTTTAGACATTTAACCCTTGAACAAAAGTTAAAATTACGACAAGCGGCTAATAACCCGAAAGATCCAAATTATAAAATTTGACTACAATTAAATCAGGAAAAACAAGCGTCTAATTGAATTAAAATTGATAAAAAGAAAATAAAAGATTTAACTGAAGATGATAATAATTAATAAAATTTTATTAAACTAAAAAATAGTTTCTAATAAGGTAATGATATTATCAAGTTGGTTATTAGAGAGATCCTAATAGCCATAATCATCTTGTTAGTATTAATATTTTAACATCCGTACCCCACGGATGTTTTTCTCTTTAGAATTAAATGAATTTAATTTTTAATTTAAATAATATTTTGTTATAATGCTCTAGTGCGATGTAATATTTTATTAACTTTAAATTATGAAAAAATATTTTTATACCTATCAAAATTAATTTTATTTAAGGAGAAAGGTTATGAAAAAAATCAAAATATTACAATAATTATTATTTTAGTAACTATTTTAATAATCATATGTTCTATTGTAGGTTTATTCTGTTGTGTTTTAAAAGGCAATAATCACATTGACTATGCTAAACATAGTGATTGCTTATTATATCGTAATCATAGTAAAGAAAAAAATAAATTTATCTAATTCAAATAATAACCAATTAATGGAAGGAACATTCCAATCTTTTAATCATAAATTTAAAAAAAGATATTGTTAACTGATGAAGATTTTGCATTTATTCATTGTTGTGAAAATAATATGACTTATCGAGCAAGCCAAATGGCAATTAATAATTTTAATGAAAAGAGAAAATTTAACTATTTTCAAACAATTGCTGATATTGTGCATGGAGTAACAAATAATAAGTTTTATTCTTATCAATTTGCAGAGATGGTTGCTGCTGCTGATAAACAAAAATTATTTATTAATAGTTTAATTACTTTTGCTAATTTATTGGTTAATATTTATAGTTTTTCAATTTTTCAAAAATTATGATATAGTATTAAATTTAATAATGATATTATTAAAAGTAATGAAAGTAATGATAATAAGCCTTTAGCAGTAACAAAACTGAAAAAGAATGGTCATTATTTAGCCCAATGTATGATTATTAGTGGTCGAACATTACAAGAACATGTAAACAAAAAACAATATGAAATTGGTTTTCATTCAACATCAGATAATATTTCAACAATTATTCATGAAATAGGACATGCCATCGCAAATTATGCATTAGTTTGACCCCCTGATCGAATTTATTTTAATCATAATATTAATGCTGATACTGGCCAATGTATTTGTGAATCTAGTAGTGATAGATTAAACATTCGTACATTTATTACTAATCCGGGTGATTTATTAGTTCAATATTTGGGGCACCAAGTTGGAATTAGCAATAATGCTCCGTTTCAGCAACAATTAGCAGCTTGAGCATTTATTCAATCTGGTTATGGACGAACTATTAATAATGATGAATTATTTGCTGAAGGATTTGCTCAGTGAATGTTAACACCAGATGAACAAAAAGGACTTAATTGAGAGATTTTAAATGAATTTTATACTACTTATTTTAAAAATTATTATTGTTTAAATTAAAAATCAACTTTTGTTGAACATCTAAAATAACGTCAACATAAAAAATAAAAAATTATGTTAAAACTTTATTAAAAAGATGTTCTTTTTATATAGAAAAACAAAGCAACAAAGAATTTAAGCTAAATTTTATTAATTTATACAAAAGTGGAAAACTAGTAAAATTACTTTTAAGAGAATATAATGTTTGACAAGATCCCATTTATTTATGAATTAAAACATATAATTAAAAAGTAAAGAAAGTTAGAATAAGGTCACGAAACACAAGACAAAAATGTAAATAGGAGGAAGCGTTTTGTTACCAATAAACTATTAGAGTTAAGAAAAAAAGAATTATATAAATATGCAAAACAATTTAAAAAATTGTTAAAGTACTTATCCCTAAACATAAAGAATAAGTATAAAAAATTTATGAGTTATTTAATATTTATACAATTGTATTATTGTACAAAGTATTTAAAGGTTCTAGAAAACGTAAAACATAAATTCTACAAATTGACTAAGGATTTCATTGGATAAACTTGTGGAAAAATAGGAATAACAATTTCAATGTCACAAAGAAGTTTTTCACCCGATAATGATTATACAAAGTTTTGATTTGGAATTTTTAAAGTTAAATTTTTGAAACATTAAAATGTCTTTTTAGAAACAAAGAATATGTATATCAAATGATTCTAAATATATTAAATTTTATAATGAAATTAAACTACAAAGGAAATTAAAAGGATTGAGTCCTATTGAATATAGAATAACTCAATCCTAACTAAATTTTTATTTTTTATGTTGATGTTATTTTAGATGTTTAGCAAAAGTTGATTTTTATTTACAAAGGTTACAAAATAATTTAGTTCATGACTAAAGGTTTCTAATAATATATAGGTCACTTTCGTCTCAATAACAGTTAGTTGTTGTTGATAAAACTAATTCATTATTTTCTTTCATTTGTTGATATTTTGTATGAAAATCAGAATAGTGTTCATATATTAAATTAGAAATAATTTTAATATTATCGTTTGTAATTGAACCTCCTGCACCAGAATGATCTGCTTCCGGGATATTTTTAATAGTTGTATTTAATCATGCCATAAAGTCTGGTTTCTGTTTCTTTTCAAATTTATTTACTATTTCTTCAACTTGATAAAAACTTAATTTAACTTTTAAAATATCGGGTGCTAAAAATTTATATCATTTTTCAAAAATTTTTTCTTTCATTATTTTGTTTTTATCTATTAATAAATAAATATCATTAAAATATTGTTGAATATAAATATTATCATTAATTTTATCAAAATAAATTTTTATTATACCTTTTTCTGTAATTGTATTTAATTCTATAGTATTTATTTCTTTATTTTTTAAATGATAAATCATATCATTTTTGCCGGCAAGATAAAGTTCATTATTTGCAGTTGCTATTAATGAGATTTTTCCTCGTACTTCATTTATCTGCTTTGGATTTGTTGCGCCATCTTTTAATACATAATCACCAAAATCAGTTCCAAAATAAACATCATTGTTAATGATTTTAATTGTTCAAACATTTTCATTAACGTTATTTATTTTAGTGGCGGTTGTTTCACCATGTTTTAAAACATAGAGACCATAATTTGTGGCAAAATATACATTATGATTTTCAGCAATTTCTAATAAATGAACGCTTACAAGATCAAGACCACTTATTTTAGTGGCGGTTGTTTCACCATTGTTTAAGATATAAGCACATTTTTTAGTTCCAATGTAAGTAATATTTTTATAAAAAGTAATTGTTTTAGTTAATTCATTAATTCCATTAATTTTTTGTTTTTTTGTTTTCTTATATTTTAAATGATAAAGTTCATTTTTAGTACCCATAAAACTATTACCTTTATCATCAAAACCAATAAATTGGACTGTTTCTTTATTAATTTTTATTAATTTAGCATATTTATTTTCATTATTAATAAAGTTTGTCGAAACTTCATTATTAAACATAACAGCAGTAATTGCACCTATTCCATTAAAAATAGCTGTTGACATTGTTAAGGCACTTAATAATTTTTTCATATAATTTTTCTGCTTCCTTCTTTTGCTATATTAATTAAAATTATTTTTAAAAAAGTAAAGATAATGAATTATTTCCATAGAAACAAAAATGATATAGGTGTTATTATAAAATTTTATTATGAAAATATTTATTATTTTTATAGTATTCAATACTTCCAATTTTAATTTAATTAATATAACAGCCTAAATCATTTTTTAATTTAGTAATTGTATTTTAGCATTAAAAAAATGAAAATATTTTTTAATTGTTTTAAAAATAAAAAAAAAGAAATGTTTTTAAACATTTTCTCCATTTAATAATTTTTGTAAATAATCACCAACGCCGCCTTCATCATTAGTCAAGTGCGTAATTCCTCGAGCGTTAGTTTTTAAATTATCATTGCCATTTTTCATTGCGATTCCATAACCAACATTTTGTAATAGTTCTAAATCGTTCATTTCATCACCAAAGGCAATAACATCACGAATATCAACATTATAATATTGTGCTAAGATATTAGCTGCAAATCCTTTTGAAACAAGTTTATTTGTGATATTAATCATTGTTTGAGTTTGACCGCTGCTATAATGACCGATGTTAACTTTGACAGAGTTTTTAAAGTTTTCAAAAATTCGTAAAATTTGGTCTTTTTCATTAGCATTGTTTAAATATAAGGCCATATTACTAGCTGGACCTTTTCAAACAGTGTAAGGATTGGCAATAAAATATTCATCATCAGCAACATCATCAAGATGAAAGTAATTTTCAATTGCTTCATCTTTTTTTCAACAAATTGCTTTATCATAATGTTCAATTAAGACATTTGCAACAATATTTTTAACATCAGGATGGTTGATAATACTCATAATAACATCATAAGAAATTGAAAAAACTAAACGCTTAAACTCTCGTTTCAATGGGTCATGAATATGGCCACCATCAAAGTTTGTTAATAAGGTGTCTAGCCCTAATTCACGATAAAAGCGAATACTTGCTCGATGAGGACGACCAGTTGTAATACATACTTTATGCCCAGCTTTAACAGTTTCTTTGATAACATCTTGTGTTTTTGGATGGATTGTTTTGCCATCATTCATTAATGTTGTACCATCTAAATCAATTAGAATTAAACGTTTTTTATTTAGGTGTTGTAATTTCATGGGACTCCTTTCTAAAAAATAATTATGTTTCTAACCCCTATATCTCTTATTATATCTAATATTTTTATATTTATATTATTTTTAAAATTTAGCAGTATTTAATTGACTTTGCTAATTAGTATGATAATATATAATTGTAAAATTAGCAAACAATAACAGAGAGTGCTAAAAATTAAAGGAGGCAAAAGTATGGATTTAACACAACAATATGAACCAGGTAAAGATCCAAAAGTTCTTGAAAAATTTGCCAAAAATCTTAATAAAGAAGCTCTTGCTGGAAAATTAGATCCAATTATTGGACGTGAAGATGAAATTAATCGAGTAATTCGAATTTTGTCACGAAGAACAAAAAATAATCCTGTCTTAATTGGTGAACCCGGGGTTGGGAAAACAGCGATTGTTGAAGGGCTAGCACAGCGAATTTTTAAAGGTGATATTCCTAGTAATTTGAAAAATAAAACAATTTATGAATTAGATATGGGAGCCTTAATTGCTGGTGCTAAATTTCAAGGTGAATTTGAAGAACGTTTAAAAGCTGTCTTAAATAAGACTAAAGAATCAAATGGTGATATTATTTTATTTATTGATGAATTACATTTAATTGTGGGAGCTGGGAAGACACAAGGCAGTATGGATGCTAGTAACTTGTTAAAACCAATGTTAGCACGTGGTGAGTTGCATTGTATCGGTGCAACAACTTTAGATGAACATCGTTTATATATTGAAAAAGATGCTGCCTTAGAGCGTCGCTTCCAAAAAGTAGTTGTTAGTGAATCAACCATTGATGAAAGTATTTCAATTTTACGCGGTTTAAAAGAACGATTTGAAACCTTTCATGGCGTTAAAATTCATGATAATGCTTTAGTTGCATCAGTTAATTTATCATCACGATATATTACTGATCGATTTTTACCAGATAAAGCAATTGACTTAATTGACGAAGCTTCAGCAACAATTAAAACAGAAATTGCGTCAGTTCCAACAGAATTAGATAATTTGAATCGTCGGATTGTTCAGTTAGAAATTGAAAAAGCAGCTTTACAAAAAGAAACTGATAAGGCATCTAATGAACGGTTAGTTGATATTGAAAATGAATTAAAACCATTAAAAACAAAACAACAAAAATTAGATATTCAATGAAATTCGGAAAAAGAAAGTATTACTAAATTAAAAAACCTAAAGTCACAAGTTGAACAGTTAAAAAAAGAATTAGATCAAGCTCAATTAAGTGGTGATTTTAATCGTGCTGGTGAAATTCAATATGCTTTATTACCAAAACTAGAAAAACAATTAAATGAACAAGAAAAACAAGCTTCAGGTTCACACCTTTTGAAAGAAGATGTAACTGAACGTGAGATTGCAGCAATTGTTGGAAAATGAACTGGTATTCCAGTTGAACGTTTAGTAGAAACAGAAAAAGCAAAATTATTGAATTTAAGTAAGATTTTACGTCGCCGTGTTCGAGGGCAAAATGAGGCAATTCAAGTAGTTGCCGATGCAATTATTCGTAGTCGAAGTGGAATTAAAGATCCAAATAAACCAATTGGTAGTTTCTTATTTTTAGGGCCAACTGGAGTTGGAAAAACAGAAGTTGCCCGTAGCTTAGCATATGTTCTTTTCAATTCAGAAAAACAAATGGTACGATTAGATATGTCTGAATATATGGAAAAACATTCAGTAAGTAAATTAATTGGGGCGCCGCCAGGCTATGTTGGTCATGAACAGGGGGGACAATTAACAGAGGCTGTTCGCCGAAGTCCATATTCAATTGTTTTATTTGACGAAATTGAAAAAGCACATCCTGATATTTTGAATATTTTATTACAAATTTTAGAAGATGGTCGTTTAACTGATTCATTAGGTAAAACCGTTGATTTTAAAAATACAATTATTATTATGACTTCTAATATTGGATCAGAATATTTATTAAATGAAAATAATGAAGGAGTTGGTTTATTAATTCAAAAAGAATTAGCTAGAAAATTTAAACCAGAGTTTTTAAATCGCATTGATAATGTTGTAACCTTTAATGCTTTGTCAAAAGATGTTATTAAAGAAATTATTGAAAAAGAATTATCTGAATTAACACAACGAATTGAAAATAGTAAAAACATTCGTATTAGTTATTCTGAAAAAGTATTAGAAAAAATTTTAAACGAAGGATATGATCGTGAATTTGGAGCACGGCCAATTAAACGATATATTCAACAAAATCTTGAATCTTTAATTGCTCATGCCATTATTTCAGAAGAAGTTCAAGAGGGTAAATCTTATACAATTGATGTTGTTAAAAACGAAATGGTTATTAAGAATAGCACAAAATTAAATTAGCACTTGCATTCTTTAAATGATAAATTTATAATATTAAGTGTTAGCACTATTTAGTGTTAATTGCCAAATATTTATAAGAATTGTAGAATGGAGGTGCTGGCAGTGTTAACCCAACGACAAGAAAACATTTTAAAAGTAATCGTAGAAGAATACACAAAAACAGCACAACCTGTTGGAAGTAAAGCTATTATAGCTTCGTCCTTAATAGATTCTTCTTCTGCAACAATTCGTAATGAATGTGCAATTTTAGAAAAAGAAGGTTTTTTAGAAAAAGAACATGCTTCATCAGGAAGAATTCCATCAACAAAAGGTTATCGTTATTATGTTGATAATTTGATGGTTGAGAAAAATATTGATGATATTAAAAACCGGATTGAAGCCTTATTTGTTAATCGTAATATGTCAATTAATGATATTCTTGATCAAACAGGCCAAATTTTAAGTGAAATGACAAATTTAACAACAGTTGTTGTTGGTCCAAACTTTCAAGAAAAATTATTAAAAAAAATTGAGTTATTGCCAATTTCTGAAACACAAGCAGTTGTTGTCTTTGTTTTAACAAATGGGCATGTTGAGAATAAAATGTTTACAATTGATAAAAATAGTTCAATGAATGATTTAAAAATTTCTGTTGAATTATTTAACACACGGTTAGAAAATACTAAAATAACTGATATTCCAACAAAATTTGAGGTAATTCGTCCAATTTTAGAACAACAAGTAAAACATTATGAATATATTTTAAAACAATTTGTTAACGCCTTAACAAGTATTGTTAAACCAAGTTATTCAACACATGGGATTCAATATATGCTCCAAAATCCGGAGTATAATAACCCAGAACGAATTAAACAAGTTATTCGCTTAATTGAAACAATTTCACCGTTTGATTATTTTAAAAAACAACAGAATAACCCAAACGAAAATCTTGTTTCAATTCAAATTGGGAATGAAACAGGTTTTAACAATGATGATATGGCTTTATTGACAACAACTTATAAGGTTGATGATATGCAAGAAGGAGGAATTGCTTTGGTAGGACCAAAGCGGTTAGAATATGATAAGCTTTATGAAGTTCTAGAATGATTAGCCTATCGGATTAGAGAAGCATATCAAAAAGAAGATAGAGAGGGTGAGATTAATGAGTAATGAAAAAAATGATAAATCTTCGCCAAACCAATTAAAAGAAAAAATTCAACAATTACGGAAAGAATTAGCAAATAATCAACCTGTTGATTCACTGTTAGAATCATCAAAAACAGCAACACCGCCGACAGCTGAAGCAAATAATTTGGCGATTATTGAAGATTTAGAACATGAAATTGATTTATTGTTAAAAGACAATTTACGATTGCGAGAAGAAAAATTATTAGCTTTAGCTGATGGTGAAAATTTAAAGAAAAGAATTCATGAAGAAGTTGCTGATATTAAACGTTATCGGGCAGCAGGAATGGCAGAAAAATTATTTCCAACATTAGATAACTTTGAACGTGCTTTGCAAGTTACTAATGTAACACCAGAAGTGAAAAACTTTTTAACAGGTTTTGAAATGATTTATCGTATGTTTAAAACGGTTTTTGAAGAAGAAGGTATTACCGCAATGGAAACAAAAGTAGGAGAACACTTCAATTCTAATTTCCATTTGGCAATTGAAATTATTGAAACAACTGATGTTTCATCAGGATGTATTGTTAAAATTTTACAAAAAGGATATATGATTCATGATCGTGTTTTACGTCATGCATCAGTTCAAGTGGCAAAATAACTAATTTAAGAGAGGAAGGTATGATAATATGGCAAAAATTATTGGTATTGATTTAGGAACAACAAATTCATGTGTTGCTGTGATGGAAGGAAAAGATTTTAAAGTTTTAGAAAATCCCGAAGGTCAACGAACAACACCATCAGTTGTTTCATTTAAAAATGAAGAAATTATTGTGGGAGATGCAGCAAAACGACAAGCAGTAACAAACCCAAATACAATTAGTTCAATTAAACGTAAAATGGGAACATCAGAAAAAGTTACTGTTAACAATAAAGATTATACTCCGGAACAAATTTCTGCTGAAATTTTACGTTATTTAAAAAACTATGCTGAAAAAAAATTAGGGCAAAAAATTTCAAAAGCAGTTATTACTGTTCCAGCCTATTTTAATGATGCACAGCGACAATCAACAAAAGATGCTGGAAAAATTGCTGGATTAGAAGTTGAAAGAATTATTAATGAACCAACTGCGGCAGCATTAGCTTATGGAATTGATAAAGTTGATAAAGAACAAAAAGTTTTAGTATTTGACTTAGGAGGAGGAACTTTTGATGTTTCAATCTTAGATTTAGCAGATGGAACATTTGAGGTTTTAGCAACTGCTGGGGATAATCATTTAGGGGGAGATGACTTTGATGAAGTTATTATTCAATGAATGGTTGATGAATTTAAAAAGGATAATGGTATTAATTTAAAAACAGATAAAATGGCAATACAACGATTGAAAGAAGAAGCAGAAAAAGCGAAAAAAAATCTTTCTTCACAGTTACAAATTGAAATTGCAGCACCATTTATTACTGCTCGTGATGGAAATCCATTACATTTAAACTTAACATTAACAAGAGCAAAATTTGATGAAATGACAAAAAGTCTTGTTCAACAAACAATTGAACCAGTTCGGAAAGCATTAGCTGACGCGAAATTAAAACCTAGTGATTTAGATCAAATTTTACTAGTTGGTGGAAGTACTAGAATTCCAGCGGTACAAGAAGTTATTAAACGTGAATTGGGAAAAGAACCAAACCGCACAATTAACCCCGATGAAGTTGTTGCAATCGGTGCAGCAATTCAAGGAGGAGTTTTAGCTGGTGATGTAAAAGACGTTTTATTATTAGATGTTACACCATTATCATTAGGAATTGAAACATTAGGAGGAGTTTCAACTGTTTTAATTCCTCGTAATACAACAATTCCAACATCAAAATCACAAGTGTTTTCAACCGCTGCTGATAATCAACCAGCCGTTGATATTCATGTTTTACAAGGGGAACGCAAAATGGCAGCGGATAATAAGTCATTAGGACGTTTCCAATTATCTGGCATTGATCCAGCACCAAAAGGAGTTCCCCAAATTGAAGTTAAATTTTCAATTGATGCAAACGGAATTGTATCAGTTACAGCAAAAGATTTAAAAACAAGAAAAGAACAATCAGTTACCATTACTAATGGTGGAGGATTAACAGAGGAAGAAATTCAACGAATGATTGATGAAGCAGAACAAAATAAAGATAAAGATGAACAAAAATTAAAAAACATTGAATTGCGTAATAAGGCAGAGTCATATCTTTCAACAATTACACAAGCTTTAGAAGGACATAAGGATAAAATGAATCCTGAACAGTTAAAAACTTCTGAAGAAATTGCCAAAGAAATAAAAGAATTGTTAGAAAAAGAAGACTATGCTGGTTTAGAAGCAAAAATGGTAGTATTAGAACAAGCAATGGCTGAAGCTTCAAAATTTATGAATGATCAACAAGGTGAACAATCTGAGCCAGAAGTTACGAATGGTGATGACAAAAAAGATAAATAAGACAATAATGATGACTAAAATTCTTTTAGTTATCTTTTCTTTAAAAGAGAAAGTAGGAAGATGGTAATGGGAAAACGAGACTATTATGAAGTATTGGGCGTTAATCGTAATGCCACTGATGATGAAATTAAACGTGCTTTTCGACAATTAGCAAAAAAATATCACCCTGATGTTTCAAAAGAAAAAGATGCCGAAGCAAAGTTTAAGGAAATTAATGAAGCTTATGAAGTTTTATCTGTTCCAAATAAACGCCGTAATTATGATCAGTTTGGTCATGCTGGAACTGACCCTAACGGCTTTGGTGGTTTTAGTCATGGTTTTAGTAGTACTGGAGATTTTGAAGATATTTTCTCTGGTGGCTTTGGTGGTTTTGGTGATATTTTTGAAAATTTTTTTGGTGGTGGTAAAAAACGCCGTGGTTTTAGTAATCAGCCAATTAAAGGGGAAAATATTGCTGCCCGTGTCACATTAACGTTAAAAGAACAAATGTTTGGGAAAAAAATAAACTTAGATTTAAATATTGATAAAAAATGTGAAATGTGTGATGGAACTGGGGCAAAAGACCCTAAAAAAGATATTCATACTTGTACAACTTGTGATGGGTATGGTTATGTTAACCTAGAACAACGTAGTCTTTTTGGTGTGATTCAATCACAACAACCATGTCCTGACTGTAAAGGGCAAGGAAAAGTAATTACCAATAAATGTTCAAAATGTAAAGGGCAAGGAAATTATCGAGGTAAAGAAACAGTAGAAATTGATTTACCAAAATCAATTTATGAAAATCAACAATTACGAATTCGAGAAAAAGGAAACTACGGTTTAAATAATGGTCCACGAGGGGATATTTATTTAGAAATTTCAGTAAAACCAAATAAATATTTTAAACGAGTTAATGATAATCTTCATTTAAATTTACCAGTATCTTATTTAGATGCTTTACTAGGAGCTGAAGTTAAAGTTCCAACTTTTGATGAGGATGTTCATTTGAAATTACCACCAAATACAAAAACAAATAGTATTTTTAATATTCCAAATCATGGGTTTTTCAAGTCACCAACATCAACCAAACGGGGAGACTTAATTGTTAATGTGATTGTAACAATTCCAACAAAATTATCGCCAGAAGAAAAAACAATTTTACAAAAGTTAAGAAATAATAGTTCGTTTAAAATTACTGATGATTTTTATGAAGATTTATAATTATTAAAAAAAGTTTTAATTATGCTTAATATCATAATTAAAACTTTTTTTATTTTTTTGTTTTTTGTTCTTTTCAACGATAATAACCATAAATTCCGGTTGTTAAAACATAAGCATTATGATATCCTAATTGTCGTAGTTCTAAGACTGTTTCACTACTACGATTACCACCATTGCATAATGTAATAATTAATTGGTTTTTGTCTGATAAATAACGAGGTGGATCTTGGAGCAAATCAAAAATATAAACATTGATTGAATTTGGAATTTGTCGTAACGCTTTAAATTCAACATTAGTGCGGACATATAATAATAAAGCATGATCTTTTTGTGTTTCAAAGGTTTCATTATTCATATAGACTGCTTTTTGGTTCATCTTACACTCCTTATTTTTTTTGTATATTTATATCATATCGTAAATATCAAAATAATGTGTGATAAAATTAAGAAGATTAAGTATAGCAGAAAGGATTAAGAGTTTTGATGGCAAAACAAGTATTTAAAAAAATAATAAATAATCAGGAACTAATTGTTGAACATGGTCAATTAGCAAAACAAGCAAGTGGCTCAGTTTTAGTCCGTTATGGTGACACGGTTGTTTTAGTAACAGCAACAGTTAATAACAAACTTAGTGAAGTTGATTTTTTTCCTTTAACTGTTGTTTTTCAAGAAAAATTATATTCAGTGGGAAAAATCCCGGGGGGATTTTTAAAACGAGAAGGGAAACCATCTGAATATGGGACCTTATCAGCACGAGTAATTGATCGTGCTTTACGACCATTATTTTCAGAAAATTTTCGGAATGAAGTTCAAATTGTTATTAATGTTCTTGCTGTTGATAATGACAATGATGTACGAATGGTTAGTTTATTTGCGGCATCATTAGCACTTAGCATTTCTAAAATTCCATTTGCTGGTCCAGTAGCGAGTGTATTAGTAACTGTTGACCAAAAAAATAATATTATTATTAATCCAACATTAGAACAAATTAATGATGGTCAAATGGAATTAATTGTTGCAGGAACTGCTGAAGCAATTAATATGGTTGAAGCGGGGGCAAAAGAAGTTTCAGAAAATTTAATGTTACAAGCAATTTTAGCAGGCCATGATGTTATTCAGCAATTAATTGCTTTTCAGTATGAAATTATTGCTAAAGTTGGAGTTCCTAAAATGGAAGTTGAGTTGTTTCAGGTTCGACCTGAAATTATTACTTATGTTAATAATAATTATGCGAAAGATTTAATTACAGTTGCTCGAATTAAAGAAAAAACAAAACGTTATGAAACAATTGAACATTTAATTGAACAAGCAATTAAAAATTATCCTATGCCAGTTTCACTTTCAGAAAAAGAACAGAAACAATTGACAGTAGAATTAAAAACAGCCTTACATAATATTATTCGCCAAGAAGTGCGCCGTCAAATTTTAATTGATAAAACGCGTTTAGATGGACGAAAATTAGATCAAATTCGACCATTAAGTAGTGAAATTGATATTTTACCAGTTGTTCATGGGAGTGCTTTGTTTACTAGGGGTGAAACGCAAGTTTTATCAGTTGTAACATTAGGGGCATTAGGTGAAAACCAAATTATTGATGGAATTACCGATGARGAAGGTAAACGTTTTATGCATCATTATAACTTTCCAGCATTTTCAGTTGGTGAAACTGGGCGGATGGGTCCTCCTTCACGGCGAGAAATTGGGCATGGGGCATTAGGTGAAAAAGTATTATTACAAATTATTCCTAGTGAAAAAGTGTTTCCATATACAATTCGCATTGTTTCTGAAGTTTTAGAATCAAATGGTAGTACTTCACAAGCATCAATTTGTGCTGCCACATTAGCGCTAATGGCTGCTGGGGTGCCAATTACAGCTCCAGTAGTTGGGATTGCAATGGGTTTAATTAAAGAAAAAAATAACTATACTATTTTAACTGATATTCAAGGTATGGAAGATCATCTCGGTGATATGGACTTTAAAGTAGCCGGAACGGCAACGGGAATTTGTGCTTTACAAATGGATATTAAAATTGCTGGAATTAACAAAGCAATTCTCCAAGAAGCTTTAAAAGCAGCAAAAAAAGCACGGTTAACAATTTTAGATAATGTTTTGGCAACTATTTCTGCACCACGAACACATTTAGCACCAACAGCACCAAAAATGAAAACATTTATGATTCCTGTTGATAAGATTCGTGAAGTTATTGGTCCAGGTGGGAAGATAATTACGGCTATTATTGAAAAATCAGATGATGTTAAAATTGATATTGAGGATGATGGTCAAGTGACAATTTATCATAAAGAAACAACGGCGATTGAAAAAGCATATCAGTTAATTAAAGCAATTGCAATGCCAGTTGTTGTTGGAGAAAAAATAATTGGACCAGTTGTTAAAATTGAAAAATTTGGTGTCTTTGTTCATTTAAAAGAAAATCTTGATGGTTTAATTCATATTTCTAAATTAGCTAAACAATATGTTGAAAAAGCAGAAGATATTGTTCAATTGAATGATATTGTTAAAGTTAAAGTGATAGAAATTGATAGGAAAGGAAAAATTAAGTTACAATTAATTGAAATATTACCTAAAAAGTAACTTAATTTTTAGTATTGGTTCTTAAATAAATAACTAAAATATTTGTTATAATTAAATAAGGAGTTAGGAGATTTAATTATGAGTAAAATTGCAATTGATATGATGGGTAGTGATTTAGGCATTAAACCAATTATTGACGCTTTGAAAGTTTTTATGAAGAAATATGACGATGTTACTTTTGTCTTAATCGGAGATGAGAAGGAACTGAAGTCTGCCACAGCAGCAGCAAAATTAGATAATACAAAATATGAAATTTTTGCTACAACAGAAGTAATTGCAATGATGGAAGGTATGATGGAAGCTCGTCGTAAGCCAAATAGTTCAATGGTTCGTGGAACTGAATTACTGCGTGATCAAAAAGTAGATGCCTTGGTATCCGGTGGTTCAACAGCGGCGTTTTTAGCGGCGTGTCATTTTATTGTGGGGGAAATTTCGGGAGTTTCACGGCCAGCTTTTATGCCTTTTATTCCAACAGTTAACAAAGGGAAGTCTGTTTTAATGTTGGATGTTGGTGCTAATTTAGAAAATGATGCCCAAGATCTTGTTAATTTTGCAATTATGGCTAGTGTTTATGCGCAAGAAATTATGCATAATCCAAAACCAAGCGTAGCAATCTTAAATATTGGTGAAGAAGCATCAAAAGGAAAAGATTATCATAAAGAAGCTTATAAATTATTAGCAAATAATAAAAAAATTTTTTTTAAAGGAAATATTGAAGCACGTGATATTACTAGTGATGTTGTTGACATTGTTGTAACAGATGGTTTTACTGGAAATATTGCGCTAAAAACATTGGAAGGAATGGCAAAGAATTTAATGGGTGTTATTAAACACGAATTAACAAAGAATTTTTATCGAAAATTAAAAGCTTTTTCTTTGCGAAAAGCTTTTCGGGGAGTTCGTGAAACCTTTGATTATCGAAATAATGCAGCAGCATTAGTCTTAGGATTAAAAGCAATTGCTGTTAAAACTCATGGCAGTAGTGATGCAAAATCATGAATTAGTGCTTTAGAATTAACTCGTATGGCAGTTGTCAATGACTTTGTTCAAAAAATGACAGTAAAATTGTTAAAGGGGGATTAATTATACGATGCAGTTTATAAATAAACAGCCGGAACAACTTTTTATTGAATTAAAAGCTTTTTTTAAACAATATCATGTTTTTATTAAAGAACGACAATATTATTTAGAAGCATTAACCCATAATTCTTATGCAAATGAGCATAATTTAAGTTATACTTATCAACGAATGGAATTTTTGGGAGATGCAATTTTAGCAAAAGAAATTTCTTTGTACTTATTTTTAAGTTTTCCTGATAAAAATGAAGGTGAAATTACTAATTTACGTAGTAAAATTGTTCGTGAAGGAACATTAGCAGAATTAGTTCGTCGAATGAATTGAGCACCTTTCTTATTATTAGGTAAAGGAGAAATTAAAACAAAAGGATATGAAAAAAATCGTATTTTAGCTGATATTTATGAATCAATGATTGCTGCATTATATCTTGATTTAGGTGAAGAGGTCGTTCGTACTTTTATTAATAATACTCTTATTAGAATGGTTTCTAATCCTGGTTTTTTTGACAAAATTCGAGATTATAAAACTGAATTACAAGAATTTTTACAGGCTGGTGATGATCGAACATTAGAATATAAATTGATTAAAGAATCACCACCGTTAGAAGGAAATCGAGTTTTATATACTGTGGTTGCAGAAATTGGGGGGATTCGGTATGGTGAAGGATGCGGTTATACTCATAAAGAAGCTGAGCAATTAGCAGCTCGTGATGCATTACAAAAATTAGCAACAAAATCAAAATATCATTTCGAAAAATAAACAACAATGTAATATGATTAAACTAATTTAAGTATATGGAGATGAAAAGTGATGCGGATAAGACATTTATTTAAGAATTTTTGATTAAGTTAGTTTTACTAGAAATAGTTTACAAGTTTTAGGGCTATTTTTAATGTTAGGAATTATTATTACCTTGTTTGGCGGAATGATTATGTCAAGTAGTTTAAGTACGGATCAATTAGCATTGATTGGAAACAAGTTGTATAATACTAATATTTCACTTCAATTTAATCATAATTTAAAAATTGTTTTAAATAATCAAAATTTATCATATGGTTTAAATAATATTAATTATATTAACGATGATGGGAAACTAGATACTAATAAGATAGAAAGTTCTTATTTTCAGTTAAAACCCAATGGCAAAGATATTTATCAAATTATATTGGATTCAGAAAGTAACCAGCCAGGAAAATGGCTTGCTTCAAACAGTTCAAATTCATATTTTATAGAACAATTAAAGGCAAAAGGTGAAGTAATATTAAACTTTAGTAGTAATATTGTCCCTGATAGTGCATACTTTTTTAGTAATGCTGATTATCGTGAATTGCTTAGTTATTTACAAGACCCAGCAAACTTAATTCCATTTGTAAGTTCACCAGATAATCCTCATTTAGTAACAGATACATTCATTTTTACTAATGCTTATAAGGATTTTAGTACAAATCAGAAACGAATTTATGATTTACAAACGCGCCTTTTAAATTCCGTTATTATTGGTTCAGTTGCTTGACCGTGCTTTAATGAGCGAAACAATGCGCCTTTACGATATTTTTAAAGCAGAAAACTTTTATATTCAAAGTGTGCAACCATATTATTGAACAACATCAATTATGGTAAAAGGAAGTTATCAAGAATTTTTAAATTATAAGGCTAGCCGATGATTACCCGCCAATTATTATTAATAATTCTTATGCTTCACATAATAAAATCAAGCTTTATGACCTTTTTAGTATTTATGGTTATCAATATCGTGTTATTGGTTTTGCGACAAATGCTTATGTCAATAGTGCGACAAATGCGTCATCTTTTATTTATAAACTATATTTATGACTTCGTGGTGAAAAATATACAAATTTGTTAACAAAAATAACTAATGATGCACCACAACTTATTAATAGTATAATTAGCATCCATGCTGCTTTTGCAGCAAAAGAACTAAATCCTGGTTTTTTGCAAGCACAAAATAGTTGACGTGATATTGCCAATGTTTATGATAATGCTACTTTTTCACGTTTTACTTCTGCTTATACGCCATTACATCATATGAAAGAACTTATTAATAATAAAGAAGATATCATTTGGTCAATTTTAATTGCAATTTCATTATTATTAATAATTTCATCTTTTATTATGATTAATATGATTGTTAATAAATTATTATTTTTAAACTGGGGAATTATTGGTAATTTAAAAGCACAAGGATATGGAACGGGAACAATTGCATTTTTACTCCTTTCTTGCTTTTTGTTACTGATGTTTATTATTTGTTAATTAGCATTAATAACAAGTTGAATCTTTTCCTTTATCTTAAATATTACTTATCAAGGTTTTTTAGAATTTACTACTTATATTTCAGTTCCTCCTTGATGATTAATTGTTGGAACATATTTGTTACCTAGTTTTGCTGTTTGCTTCTATGCTTTTTTATTCATTATTTATTCATTATTATTGAGGTATCACGACCAAAACTAGTTTTACTAAAACCAAAAGTAGTCAAAACATGGATTCCAAAAGGTCATAATTTACTACACTTAAACTTTAAATATAAAATTAGTCTTAAATTTGCTTTAGACGCTAAGTGAAAATTATTATTAACAGTTGTTGTAACAACATTCACCGGAGCAATGTTATTTACAGGATTAAAAACAATTATTAATTTTAGTCAAATTAATCTTAATTTAAAAGCAAATGCAAATTAAAAATATGTTTATCGGTATGATAATAATTATAATTATAGTGCTAGTGGAATTCCACCATATGATTATTTAGTTTATGAAAATCCCGAAGCAGTTAAAAAATCAGATGTTTCTGGATATTATTTATTACAACCAGAAAAACGGCAATTTACAGAAGAATTAGTGTTAAAAAAATATAATACTTTTGGATTTAGTGATCCAGTATGTGGACCATTTATTGGTGACAGTAATATCATTAAATCGTTTAAATATAAATGGTTTAAAGCAAGATCTTATGAATGATATGTTGAAAATTGTAAAGATACTCAATATTATGAACAAATTACAAAATTTATTAAGGAAACAGTTTATGAATATTTTATTAATGAATTAAGTCATGAAGATGGCATTATTATGATAGGTTATCAACCAATTATTTATGGTCCATATCAATCAGAAATTTTTGCAAATACCGAAAATTTATATGCACAAGAAGCAATAAATTATAGTTTACTAGAACAGTTTTTAAATGAATATCAAAGTGCTAATAAAAATTCAAAAATTTGATTTATCAATCCCAACATTTTTTCGGAATTTTATTAGTCATAAAAATTTAAAAAGTTTATATGGTAATGCAATTCAATTTTATGATTATAAAAATAATACAACACTATTTTATCCAAATGTTGAGAAGAAAACAGATATTAATTGATTCTTTAATAAAATTAAGAGCTTTGATCAACCTAATGATAATGATAGTTTATTACGAGCAGCACAAACTAATCGTTTTAGTCCGGCTGTTAATTATGCGATTTTGCAAGTTAATGAAATGAAAAAAATAATTCAAAGTGAAAAATGATTTCATAGTAAAAATCCTAATTGAGATCCAAAAAATTATCGGATTTAATTATATCCACTTATTATTGAAATTAATGGAGATATTATTAATATTTCGTAATTAATGTTAAAAAGGAGAATTTAATGGATACATATTTATTAAAACAATTGCAGGCTTTAGCAGTAGATTAAATCAATTGCGTATTCATTTGGTATTATTGGGAAAAAACTGAATTAATTACTAATTTAACTGATTATTTTGTTATTAATTCTCGGGAAAATGATATTTGAGATGTTTTTTCAATTCGTTCACAAACTGTTATGCAGTTTTTAGATTATTTATATGCAAAAATTATTCGGAAAACAATTTAATAAAATTAATTACATTTTTTAGAACTATATTTCAAAATATAGTTTTTTTCTTGTTAAAAATATTGTTTTTGTTTTAATAAAAGTAGAACAAAAACAGTTTAATATTTTAATTTTAGGAGGACTAACATGAGTATTAAAAATAAAAATAATCTTTTTTCATTAGAACAAATTATTTTAAATTCATCCGCAAAGAATCAAGATGAAGCATTTCATGAATTAGCAACAGTAGCGTATCAAGCAGGGTGCATTAATAATTCCAAAAAATTAGTAAAAGCATTATGAGCTCGTGAACATGAAACATCAACTGGTTTAGAAGATGGTTTTGCAATTCCACATGCTCTAATTAAAGATATTAAAAAACCAGTCGTTATTTTTGTTCTCTATCAAACTGGATTAGAATGGTCAACTTTTGATAATAAAAAGGTTCAAGTTGCCATTGCACTAATTATTCCGACTAATAAAAAAATGACATTCACTTAGAAGTTTTAAGTAATTTTGCTAAAAAATTATTAAATTCAAATCTGCGTCAAATTTTAAAAACATCGACTAATAAAACCGAGATTTTGGAATTATTATCGGCAGTTGATAATGAGACGGAAGTTAACAATGAGAGTTATCAAGGTTATGTTTTAGGAATCACAGCTTGTTCAGCTGGAGTAGCACACACTTATATGGCTGCAAAAAAATTGAAGATGAAGCGAAAAAATTATGGTATGCAGTAAAAGTTGAAAAACAAGGTGCTAATGGATATGAAGATAAATTAACACTAGAAGATATTTCAAATGCTAATGTTTTAATTATTGCTGCTGATGTTGCAATTGGTGAACAAGAACGATTTGTTGATATTCCTATTTTAAAAGTAGCAGTTAGTGAACCATTACATGATGTTGAAGTGGTTTTTCAAAAAGCTACGCAAATTATGCGACCATTACATTATCTAATCAACAAATTCCAACTAAGGAATTTAAAAAAGAGAAAAATGAAAAAGGATGATTCAAATTACATTTTAAAGCTTGTGCTGTTAGTTTAAAAAATGCTGTTTTAACTGGAATTTCCTATGCAGTGCCAGTAATTGTTGCTGGAACAGCAATTCAAGCTTTAATTACAATTATTGCTCAAATTGCGGGTGTTGATTATATTAAGGAACATGCTAATTGATTAAATACTTTAAGTGATGTTGCTGGTAAAAGTTTAAGTATTTTATTAGCTCCGGTGTTAGCGGACTATATTGCATATGCAATGGCACATAAACCAGGTTTAACCCCAGGTTTTTTAGGTGGATTAGATTGTGTTTATGTAATAAAGACTGCAAATGATGGCACTGTAATCATTGATGGATTAGGTTTTTTAGGTGGTTTAATTATTGGAATTGTTGTTGGTTATATGATGAAAGGATTTAAAAAATATCTTGTGAGTAAAAAAATGCAAGGTGTCTTGACTTTATTTGTTTATCCTGTTTTAGAATCATTAATCAGTATTTGTTTAATTCTCTTTGTTATTGGTCAACCAATTGCCCTATTAATTAATGTTATTTTTAGTGGGTTGACAACTTTACAAACCTCAAATTTAGCAACAATATTAGGGATTATTATTGGAATGATGTGTGTTTTTGATTTAGGTGGTCCTTTTAATAAAGTGGCATGAGCTTTCTCATTTGCATCATTCTCACAAGCTTTTACAAGCGGGCAATTAACTAATCCAAGTTTGTTGGTTCCATATGCATGCTTTTGAGCTGCTGGAATTGGAACTGGGTGAACGACTACTTTAGTAACTTGAATTGGTCGTCGGTTTTCAAATCAATATGAAAAAGAAGCTGGCAAAATGTCATGAATTTTATCTTCATTAGGGATTACCAAAGGACCGATTCCATTTGCCTTATCTGATCCATTCCGTGTTATTCCTTCTTTTATGATAGGAGGTGCTGTTTCTGGTGGTTTATGCACAGCTTTTAATTTAGGTTCAACCATTACGGGAGGTGATTTTATTACAATGGCAGGAATCCAATCAACAACAGGTGCTGTTTCAATTGGTGTTGCCATTTCTACTATGATTAATTTTTGCAATTATTGGTTGTGCAATTTCAACAACATTATTATTAGTATTAAAATATATTAAAACAAAACCAATTTTAGAACAAAAAGTTCATACTTGAACAATTAATGTTCTATCGTTGGGAATTGTTCCAAGCATTAAAAAACAGCAATTAAAAAAAATAATAAATTATCATCAAGTGAACAAGAAAAATATTTGAATCAAAAGCAGAAAAAAACAAAGATTAGAGTAAAAAGATAAAGGTGAATTTGTCATGAAATATAATTTTGACATTATCATTGATCGAACCAAAAATTCAGAACGAAAATGAGACCAAACATATATTGCAGATAATTATCATTTAACGGGTGATAATATCATTAATTCATCGATTGCTGATTTAGATTTTCCAACACCACAGCCAATTACAAATGCTATTTTAAATCGTGCAGAAAAAGGAGTATACAGTTATACTTATATTAGTAATGAGTTTTATGAGGCGGTAAGTACTTGGTATTATTATCAGCATCAACTTACAGTTCCAAAAGATAAAATCAAGCTTGTACATGGAACAGTCAATGCTCTTCATCAGTTAATTCAATGTTTAACTGATATTAATGATTATGTTTTGATTCAAACGCCAGTTTATGGCCCCTTTGGCCGAGCAATTTTAAATAATCAACGCCAATTATTAGCAAATCAATTAAGATGAGAGGACAATAGTTATCAAATAGATTTTGTTAATTTTATAAACATAATAAAAAAATATCGACCAAAAATATTTATTTTATGTAATCGGCATAATCCTGGTGGTTGTGTTTGAACAAGAACAGAATTACAAAAAATAATTGAGATTTGTCAACAATATCGTGTTTTAATAATATCAGATGAAGTACACGGTGATTTAGCATTACCAAATGTTAAATTTCATTAGTTACTATCATTTTCAATTCCAAATAATGAGGTAATTGTTTGCAATTCTCCAAACAAGGCTTTTAATCTTGGCGGATTAAAATCATCATATTTAATTACATTTAATGACAAATTACGAAAGAAAATTGATGACCAATATGAATCTGCTTCGATTACATCACCAAATGTTTTTACAATTCCAGCTTATTTAGCGGCATATACTAATCCAGAAATATTAATTTGAAAAACAACTATGTTAAAATATATTGTTAAAAATTATATTTTTGTAAAAACAACCTTAGAACAAATTCCGGGATTAAAAATAATGCATTTAGAAGCCTCATATTTGGTTTGGATTAATTATGAAGAAACTAAAATTTCACCGCAGGAAGTTAACAAATTATTATTAAAATATAAATTAATCGTTAGTAAAAATGATGATTTTGTTGAGTCACCAATAACTTGTTTTCGAATTAATATTGGTACTTCATTTGCGATGGTAACAAATATCATCAATATTTTAACAATGATTTTTACAAAATCAGAAAGGGTAATTATGAGTAAAAAAATTATTTCAACACATTTAGCACCAAAAGCAATTGGGTCATATTCACAAGCGTTTAAAATAGGAAACTTTCTATATGTTTCAGGTCAATTACCATTAGATCCAACAACAATGATGATTGAAGGAACAACAATTACAGAACAAGCAAAATGTCCCTTAGAAAATTTAAAAGCAATTGTACAATCAGCAGGTTATAGTTTAACAGATGTAATTAAAGTTAATATTTTCTTAAAAGATATTAATGATTTTCCGGCAATGAATGAAGTTTATCAAAAATATTTTACAGAAAATTTTCCAGCCCGTTCTGCTGTTGCTGTTTCAAATTTTCCTAAAAATGCTTTAGTTGAAATTGAAGCAATCGGATCTTTAAGAGAGGAAAACTAAAAAACTATGTCTTAAAAAAGAGAAAATCAAATTTTCTCTTT
>NZ_PUUH01000309.1:0-5252 GCF_002968355.1 Spiroplasma sp. ChiS
ACAGTTTTAAACAGTTTTAACTAACGATGGTAAACCAACAAGTGAGTTAGTTTATTCAACTTATAATTTAAAACAATTAAATACTAAAACTAACAGAGTTTATCTAATTAATGAAAAAACAAAAGCAGTTGATGCTCAAACACCAGTTAGTGATAGTGAAAAAGATAATGATTGCGAATTCTTACAAACACCAGATGGTACTGATTGTAGTTATATAATTGATATGTTTTCAATTCAAGCATTATATAAAGGTAATTTTGAAATTATCTTTTATGCTGATAATCCATATACAAATAATGAAGAAGATTACTTACGATTATCAGTATGAAGTTTCAGAGGTAAAACAAAAAGTGTTTTAAATAATTATTTACGTGATATGACAACTAATTATAAAACTAGTTTCTTATTACCACACGACTATGAAATACCAACCTTTAATTACCCACAATATGTTCTTCCACCAGTACCATATAACTATAAACCATACACCAAAGATATTATGCCCGCTGGTGTAGTGCAAACATTAAAAACTAAAATTACAGCACCAGCACAATGTAAATGAAAAAATAATCCTGGTTATTATAATAATATATTTTCTGATGAATTTAAAGATGCTTATTATGAAGTTGAAATTGATTTAAGACAAATTGACCCAACAATTCAAAGTATTGAAAAATTTAAAAGTGCTTATAAAACAATAGAAATAAGTAATCTAGGTAATTTACAAGTTGAATGTGGACCGCCAAATATAGAGAATTTTATTCCTAATAGAAATATTAATTTATCTGCGGGAGAATATTCATGTAATCAGGATTTTGGTTCCTTAGCAAATATTACTTTAAAAAAAAGTGGTCGTTCACAAATAGATAAAGTTAATTTTGATAATATAAGAACTTTGTATACAAATAATATAACTAATGAAATTCAAACATTTGAACCTATTGCATATACTAATGGTTTACCTAGTGGAGATTATTCAAATAGTTATATAACTGAAAAAAATAATGGAAATATTACATTTTTATTACAAATAACAAAATTATCTAATAAAGATAAAAATAAAATTAAAGAAACATATCTACAAGCATATTATACAAATGATATGAAATTAAAAATTAGATTTTCAAAAGTAATATCTGCTCAATTAGTTATTGTTTGAGATTATTTTGGTAATAATAAAGATATTGTATTGGATGTTTCTAACCCAAATGTCTTAGGTATTAGAAATAAAAATAATAACCCAGTTAAAATTACAATTAAACCAAATTAAAAAAACAAAAAGAGATTATTAAATCTCTTTTTTATTTTTCTTTAACTTTTACATTGCCATCTTTATCAATATCTAAATTAGGTTCTTGTGTATCTAAATTTCAACGATAAACATATTTAAAATAAGTACCATTATCATTTTCTCAATAAATTTCTTTAAAAGTTCATGCAATATTTAATGTTTGTCCTGATCCAAATTTATAGGGGCTACTTTTTCATAAATCTGCTTTTTCAAAATTATCAATTTCTATAAAATCGAGTGTATTATTTTTATGTTTAATTAATCTTCAATTATCATTTTCATCACCACGCCACACTACATAATAATATTTATTATCGACTGTATTAAATGGTTTTTCTTGTGGTGCTATTCATTCTAAATTATTTTTAATATTTTCATCAGCTGTATCTATTTTATTATTTTCTTTAAGTTTTGTTAATTCTTCGGGTGTATATTCTTGTGGTGCATTACAAGCAACTACATTTGTTGTGCTTGTTCCTAGTAATGTAATTGCACCTATTATACTTAATAATCTTTTCATTGTATTCTCCTTCTTTATTTATTAGTTAAATTATATAATAAAAAATAAAAAAAGAGATATTAAATCTCTTTTTTATATTTACTTTTTATTAAATGGCGGAACAGGAGAGATTTGAACTCTCACATCGGTTACCCGACCTAACATCTTAGCAGGATGTCCTCTTGTCCAATTTGAGTACTGTTCCATATAGAAATACTAAAAATGTCATTTATTTTACCTCATTTCAATTTTAATGGAAAACAAAATTATTTCAAAAGAAGAATGTATAAAAATTTATGAGAATTATGAAATTAAGTAAAAAAAGTCTAGCAAAAATGCTAGATTTTTTATACTAATGTAATTTTTAAATTGTTATTTCATTCTTTGGTTAGAAATTCAATATCAGCAATTTTACATTTATCTAAATCCGGTATATATACTAAAAAATTAATATTATTAAATTTATCTCTTTTAAAATATTCTTTTTTACTAAATTTATACTGTTTATTATTAAAACAAATAACTAAATTACTTTTCATATTAATTTCATTTAAAAAATCTAAAAATGTCATTTATTTTACCTCATTTCAATTTTATTATAACACTTTTATATTATTTGTTTAGTATTTGTATATAAAAAGTATTGTATTGATAAAATAATAGTGTAAAATAAAGGTAATGGTTTAATCTTTTGTTAAAAAAGCGTATTTCCGGTTTAAGCTTTCCGCCTTAAAAAGAGTTTATGCTGACTTGTTAATCGGACAAGAATAAAAAAAGAGAGGTTTATAAAAATGGCAATTACAAAAGAACAATTAATAGAACAAGGTTTAAGTGCTGAAATAGCAGATAATATATTAAATGAATTTAATAATGAAGCRAAACAAATTAGAGAAAGTTTGCAAAAAAGAACTGATACTATTTCAAAAGAAGAGTATTTAAAAGTTGCTAATGAATTAGATGAATTAAAAGCTTTTAAAGATGTTCCATCTACTAAAATTGAAGATATTAAAACTAATTTAGATAAAGTTAGTGGTAATTCTTTAAGTGAAAGAATGCAAACTTTAAAAGAATTAAAACCTGATTTGTTTGTTGAAGAACAACAATCAGTTTCACCAACTAATTTTATTAAAGATATGATTGAAAAATCTACTGAAAATAAAAATGATGAAATTGAAACTATTAAAGAAAAAGGTGCATATACACCTGATGAAGTTAAAAAATTAACTGATTTCACACTTAAAAACCTTAGATAATAAGGAGTGAAAATTATGGCAACAATTAATGTGCCACAAGTACCTTTTACATTACAAGGTAATACAACAGATCAAAAAGCATATGTTGATATGGTAAATGCTTTATTGCGTGGACCTTTATATAATGAATATGCAAGTATTATGCAATATGCAACAGCAACTGCTGAACAAGTTGCTTATTTACCTAATGCTGGACAAGCATTATATAATTTAACTCATCGTGTGGTATGACAAAATGATTATTCATTACCAAATGGTGGGACAACTCAAACTATGGGATTAACAAGAATTCCAGTTCCTATTGATAAAAGATTTAATTTAAAATTAATGAATGAAGCTTTTGATTTAGCATTATTAGAACAAAATATTAAAAATGGTGTTATTGCTGATGCTATTTCTAGTGTTGTTCAAAATAAATTTGTTAATTTAGAATGTGAATTAATACAAGGTATTTATGATTATTGTTTAGCAGATGGACAATATGAAGTAATTCCGTTTCGTACTTATACAGCAGATAATGCTGATGATGCTAATCGTGCGTTTTTTACATTAAATGAAACTTTAATTGAATTAACTAATCAAATTAGTAATTTATATTTTGGTTTACCAACAGATAAAATGTTTATGGTTTTAGGGCGAAGAGCTTATTTAGGATTAACACCTGCTTATTTAAAAGTAATTGGTTCACAAGCACAATTAAAAGCAATGGTTAATGGTGAATTATATGAAAATACAGCAATGGGTATTCCAGTATCTAAAAGTTTTCATTTAGAAAAAACATATACAAAAGGACAAGTTAATCGTGATAAAGGTTATGATTTTACTAATGTAAATGGTTTAATTATTAATAAACAAGTATGAGCATATCCAATTAATATGGATACTATTAAACAAGTTTTAGATAATGATACTGCTAACCCTAAATGAATTGGTAAAGTTCAATATGCAACACCAACAATTTTATATCCAAAAACATGTAAAATTATTTTAGAAAGACAACCAACCCAAACAGAAATTACACAAGCAATTAATAATTTAAATATAACTTACCGAGTTCCGATTGACTATACTATTGGTAAACCTGCTTTATCAACAGTTATTACAGTACCTAATTTAGGAAAAATTACAATGGCGGGTGATACCCCAACAACAGCAGAATTAGAAACTGCTATTAAAGTAAAAAATACTAATTATCAAACTGGAGATGCAACATTCTCTAATATTACATCTACTGGCGCATTAGCAACTGGAAATCCAAATAAATATAGTGGAACAGTTTCTTTAATTTATTCAAAGTAAGTAGCGCCATAGATATTCACGATAAAATTAAAAATGTTGATAGTTTAACAGATGATGAAATAATTAAAGGAATTATTGTACCTCAAAAAGTAGCAAGTGAAGATTTAAGACCACTTTTAAATGATAAAGTTTTAAAAGCAGTTAAAGCGGTTGATGCAAGTTTAACAGCAGATGATTATGATTGATGACCGTTATATTATCAAGGTTCACCATCAAGTTATGATATTACTACAACAGATATTTATGTTGATATTTATATTGCTGGTAAAAATAAAGCAACTGGTGTTTCACAAGTTCAGTATTATAAAGTACAAAAAGTAAATCAAATAAGTATTAAACAATTTAATAAAGATAATATTGGAACTTTAAAAACACCTTGATATAGTGATGTTCCTGATTTAACTAAAAAAGCAGATGTAATTACTGAAATGAATACTGGTTTTATTAAAGCAATTCAAAAACTTAATGCTGGTTTAACAACTTCAGATTATATTGTTAATATTTTAGATTATGATCATTCAATATTTAATGATAGAGATGAGGGTAATTTTAGCAATAATGTTTCGGTACCATATAGTTTAATTGGTACAAATTGATTAACTGGTGAAACAACAGGAATGGAAATTACAGTTCCTGCTGCTACTAAAAAAACTTAATTATGAATTTATTAATTTTAAGAATATTAACCTTATTAGTTTCTAATTTAGAAAATAAACCATTAATAAGTAAATTTGTTAATTTAATTAATAGAGTTAATCAAATTAAACAAACAGTATTAAAACCAATTGAATATACTACTGGTAAATATAAAAAAATTACTAATAAAGTTGAAGATATTTATCAGTGGTTAGACCCATTCACTTACTTAAATTTAATTAAAAAAGGTTATAAAAAAGAAATTCAACAAATA
>NZ_PUUH01000310.1:0-5091 GCF_002968355.1 Spiroplasma sp. ChiS
CTGAGAGCTCTTTCTTTTTTTTGATCTAAATGTAAATGTATATTAAGATCAAAAGAGAATTACAAGATCAAACGGGCATACCCGCGGCTTTACAAACAGACCCCAAGTGTGGTCAAAACCTACCTACGGCTTCACAAAGATCATATGCTAAAAATCAAAATATGGGGGTACAAGTTAAAGACAATCTTATACACCTGTATTTTGATTTTCCTAATAATTTGCTGAAAGTCCAACTCAGCGTGCTCAAAAATCACTTGGTTTCTACCTTTCCAGAGGTAATAGATGGTTGCTGCCAGACACAGCTTCCGCATGTTGGCCCTCCAAGATGTCCCTCCACTATGCTGCATTAAGTTCTTCAAACTGCTTTTGATGGTTGACATGCAGCCTCGCATACCAGCCCATTCTTTAATACCTGCCCAAACCTGTGTTGAAAAAGAACATTGGAAGAAAAGGTGCTGAGAAGTCTCCTCTCGGTCTCCACAAAGGCTACATAGTTGATCCACATCCAAAAAGGTCAGTTTGTCCTTAGTAGGCAATCTGTCCATCACAGCTAACCAAAACTGAAAGGAGAATTTAGGTGGCAACACCGGATGCCAAACTAGCCGGTGCCAGAACCATTTCTGCCCCTTTTGTTTTAAGAAGTCATACACTTGGCTTGTATCCAGTCTACTGGCCAMATCCGTCCCACACCACTCATGGAGCTTGAGTTCTGCCTTTGCTATCGAGCCTTCCAAGTTGAGGAGTTTGTCTCTTAACCCAAGCAGCTTCTTCAAAAGAGGAGGGTGGCTACTCCTTGATTCCATCTGCCAGACTGATCTTTGGTTAAGGTAAATGTGGTGCATCCACTTACACCAAAGAGAATCTTTCTTAGCTTGTAAATTCCAGAAAGTTTTCATGAGAAGAGCTTCATTCCATATTCTAGTATCTCTCAAGCCGAGGCCTCCTTCCTTCTTATCAAGACATAGAGTCTGCCATGCTACCTTAGCATTTCTGCCTCCCCAAATAAACCTTCGGCATAAACTCTTGATCCTGTCCAGAACCGCAGCAGAAATGGGGATAATTCCCAACCAGAAACTCTGAATACCTTGGATTACAGTCCTCACCACTTCTATTTTCCCTGCATAGGACAAGTTTAGGCCTGCCCAAGAAGTCAGTGTAGTAGTGATTTTCTCCATCAATGGTGCATAATCCCCAACCTTCAATTGTATGCCAGATAAAGGAATGCCAAGGTACCGAAAAGGAAGCCTTCCACTTGAAAACTCCGTAAGTGCTAGGATTGCCTCTTTCTCCCCATCCTCCACTCCTGCCAAGAAGGTATTTGATTTTAGTGCATTGGCATGTAATCCCGACACCTTCCCAAATCTTGTAATGGCTTCCCATACAATGTTAACCGAGGAGTAGTCACCCCTAGTAAATACCATCAGGTCATCAGCAAATGCCAAATGCGAAATTCTCAACCTCTCACATTTAGGATGAAAATTGAACCCACACCTCCGGTGTCTGCTTGTCACTCGGTTTAAACTCCTTGAGAGATATTCCATACAAATAACAAAGAGTGCTGGAGACATGGGATCACCCTGTCTTAAGCCCCTTTTTCCTTTAAAGAAACCCACAACATCGCCATTGATCCGTAGAGAATAGGCTACCGAGGTCACACATTCCATAATCCAAGAAACAAAGATAGGTGGGAAATTCAGTTCCAAGAGAACCCTCCTCAAAAAGTCCCATGAAATAGTATCATAAGCCTTCCTAATATCTATTTTCAAAGTGCACTTAGGGGTTGTCCTCTTCCTTCCATAACCCCTAAGGATTTCTTGAGCTAAGTGTATGTTTTCCACCATACTTCTACCCTTAACAAAACCAGTCTGTGCACCATCAATTATCTTAGGCAAAATCAGAGTGAGTCTTTCGGAGATTAATTTGGTGATAACCTTATAGATCACATTACAGCAGGAAATCGGCCTAAAGTCTTCCACCCTAGCAGCCCTTTCATTCTTAGGAATAAGAGAAATGACACAGTGGTTAAGTTGTTTTAGGAGCCTTCCCGTTCTGAAAAATTCAAGTACTGCCTCACACACATCATCCCCCACCACTGTCCAAGCCTTCTTGAAGAAGTAAGATGTGTAGCCATCCGGTCCCGGAGACTTCTCATTCCCTATGTCAGCCAAGGCCCTTTTAACATCCTCTCTAGTGAAAGGGGCTGTGAGTAAGTCTACTTGTTGAGCATCAATTTTTGGCCCTTCCCTCAGCACCTCTTCTTCCAAGTCTGCCGTGACCTCATAGGTTCCCAAAAGGCCAGTGAAAAACTCAACAAATTCATGTTGTACCTCCTCTGTAGAAGCTGTGCTCGTCCCATCCCTTCTAGTAATAGAAGTAATGAAATTTCTCTTCCCATTCCTCTTAATCAAAGAATGAAAAAGTTTAGTTCCTTTGTCCGCCTTCATTAAGAATTCAGCTTTGGTTTTTTGAACACAGAATTTTCGCTCCGCTTCCAAAAGCCTTTCAGCCTGTCTACACAAATTTACCACTTCTTCCCGAAGCTCAGAATTTGCTGGATCCTCCTGTAGCTGAGTCTGTTTCTCATTCAAACTCTCCCTGGCCCTCTTAGCTCGTTCAGAGATGTGTGAAAATTCCTTACTATTCAGCTGCCTAAGTTTACCTTTCAGTGCTTTCAGTTTTTTGCACACCACAAACTGCCTTGTACCGTGAATACCTTGCTCCCAAGACTGTTCCACTATACCCAAAAACTTGTCATGATCCGCCCACATATTGAAGAACATGAAACCTTTTTTAGGAGTGTTGGCACCTTCAAACATAGTCACAATAGCCGGCGAGTGATCCGAGAGACAGCCAGAAGGCAGGAAGTGAGCTCTTGTATGCAAACCGTCTTCCAACCATCGTTGATTACACATAGCTCTATCAATTTTAGACCAAGTTCTCCCATTTGTCCAGGTATATCTCATTCCCTCATAGGGGATATCCTGTAAGCCAAGGTCTACACAACAATTAACAAAATCAGCAGCTTCATACGAGGTAACCGTAGTCCTTCCCATTCGGTCTCCCTGTTCCAGGACACTGTTAAAGTCCCCAAGTACCACCCATGGCTGTCTCCCATCAGCCCCAAAGGTACTCAAGTTCTCCCACATTGGCCTCCTAGTAACAATGGAGTGAAGCCCGTATACAAAAGAAACAAAAAAATTCCTACGAGTGACAAGGCAAGTAATGTGAGTATGAAGCACCTGATCCATCATCCCAACCTCCCTCATATGAAGTAACAAAGGATTCCAAAAAACCACAATCCTTCCCTTATCATTTTCCCCCAAATTGTGTACTATCCTCCACTCCTGAAACTTCAAGGTAATAACTTCAAAAAGCTTATCCTCCTCCAGTTTAGTTTCCAAGAGTGCAAAGACAGCAAGGTTATGTTCTTTCAAAAAACTATATACAGCTTTGTGCTTGAGGGCTTTTGAAAACCCTCGAATGTTCCACCATCCAATCTTCATGAAAAATTAGTAGAAGACCCCCCCTTCCTCCGCTTCTCCTCATGCCTACCCATAGGTGCCTTGCCCTTGTCCTTCACTGATTTGCTCGGCTGATCATTGACAATAGGAATTGGGGTAATCCTCCTAACTTCCCTTGTCTTTTCCTTCCCTGGAATGCCTGAATTTGCCATGCCTTCCATACTTGAAGCTGTAGTGTACTCTCCCAAGGACTTACTCCTACGATGCCTGTGGTGAGATTCCTTGCTTTTCCCTTTAKGTACAACAAACAGATTTTGGTTTTCTGCATCGGGGTTACTTTCCCCTTGCCTAGGAGGAGCAGGTGGCCCATTCCCCACCAAATCAGCCTTGCTCGCAGCAGACTTATCACCACAGCCAACCCGGGTGCTAACTTCCTTAACCGGCCCACCTGATGCAGTCAGACAACCAACACTCCTAGTACCCACAAAAGCACCCTGGTGGTCTCCCTTTTCTGCCTTTTGTGTTACCCCAATGGAAGTAGAGTCCTTGGCATCTGCCTTAGCCCCCTTTCCCTGCCTCACCGTAGTCGTGGTAGCAGCCCCATGCCCGGCATTTGGGCCATCACTGGAATTCCCTGCCCCAGCACTCTCACAGCTTTCCTTAGCAATACTAGCCTTAGCTTCCTCAACCAACTTAGCTTTTTTACAAAATTCAGTGGCATGCCCCATCATCTTACAAAAGGAGCAGAACTTTGGTAAGCTTTCATAAGAGACATATTGGGAACGGACCTTCCCATTAGGCAGGTTAATCCGGATCTCCTTTACCAAATCCTTTTCTAGATCAACATTCACAAGAACTCTAGCATAAGACAATCTTTCCTTTTTGCTAGTCATAGCATCCGTGCAAATTGGATCCCCCACCATAGAACAAATTCGACCCAAGGCTTTAGCATTCCATAGATCAATCGGTAGCCCCGGTAGTGTAATCCATACAGGTATTTCAGAATGAGTACATGCCCCAAATTCAAACAAGGGTGGCAAATCCTTGAGAATCAAAGGTCGGCCATATATAAGATAAGGTCCTCCTTGAAGCACTCTTTCCTTCTCCGCCAACTCCTCAAATCGGAAAATAAGCCATCCCGATTTATGAATGTGAAACTTATGTGGTGCATTCCAAGTATTTGTGAGCCTCCTCACTGCTTCCATCCCCGGAAATCCACCAGCAACATACCCTAACAAAGTAAACCCCAAAGCTGATTCAACGGTATCTACTTCCTCAAAGCTAATATCCACTTCACCCTTAGCATTTTCCACCTTAGCCAGCGGAATGCCCTTGTTAGGATTACGATTATCCTGAAACAAGGCAGCAAATGTCTTCTTAGGCTGTTCTTTAGAAACAACTTCAGCATAGGATTGATTCTTAGTTGGCAACCCCTGTCCGTCCCCTCCGTTCCCTTGCTCTTCCCCATCCGTATCCTTAGAGCCAATGGTGCGGGACATGGATGGTGATGTTTCAGGCACCGTTGAGACCTCACAATCCTCTTCAATTTCCTGCCGGGCA
This sequence comes from Spiroplasma sp. ChiS, assembly GCF_002968355.1. Classification (NCBI taxonomy): domain Bacteria; kingdom Bacillati; phylum Mycoplasmatota; class Mollicutes; order Entomoplasmatales; family Spiroplasmataceae; genus Spiroplasma; species Spiroplasma sp. ChiS. Next base: position 5,022 of record NZ_PUUH01000310.1, read on the forward strand.
GCCTCCTTAGCCAAAACAGTGCCACCTTTGTGGGAGTTCTTCTGCTTAGCCATTGTTCTTCAACCAACTC
>NZ_PUUH01000311.1:0-5018 GCF_002968355.1 Spiroplasma sp. ChiS
AATAATTCAATAATTCCTTCGGTTTTTTTTGTGCTCCACGAATGGTAGACCCGCAGACTTCAATTACCCGACTAAGATAATTTAATTCTTTGCTTTTTATTTCAATATTATCTAAATATTTATTTAAGTTTTCATAAGTCGTACTATTTAAGTTATATTGAATATTAGCAAAATTAAATTTATCTAAAGTTATCTTGTTGTCTCATTCCGCTTGTTCTAACATTGTTAAAGTTATTGATATGATAATTCCACAAAGCAACGATAGAAAAACCAGTAAAAAAAACCCTTATTTTATAAGAGTTTTTTTGTGGAAAACTAAGTTAAATTATTTGGCTTAAATTAATTTAAATAATTAAAATGATCATCAACTTTTTAAATAATTAGTTGTTGATGCAATATAACTTTCTGTTGTTTTTAGTGTTTCACTAGCAAAATGTTTGACACTATCTCAATGCTGATAAGCATAATAACCACCATAAATTGCTGCACCAATTGCTAATGAAATACCCAAAGTTTCAGCCGCCGTTCCTAAGGAACCAGCAAGAATACCACCCTCAACAGCAACTTCATCTGCTAGTGTTTCTTCAACTGTTAATACTTCACTTGATACTACATAACCTATTTCTTCAAGGTATGGAATTATATCACTTGTTTCCAATCCTTCTGGTATATAAACATATTTTTTTAATAAAGATAATGTAACTTCACTAAATTCATATCAACCATTTTGTAACGATGTTTCAAAACCATTTAGTAAACTTTTAATAGCACTATCTTTAATAACAACATAATTTGTAGTACTTGTAACAGCACTAGCACCATTGCTGATAATTCCGATTGAACCTAAAATACTTAATAATGTTCCCATAATTAATTACCTTCTTTCTGTATTAAATTGTTATTATTTGGTACTGATAAGGTCATTTTCATGCTTTATCTACCTTATTTATAACTCTTTTTTAATAAAAAAACAATAATAATTAAAATATTTTTTTATTTGTTTCAAATTATTACTTGTTGTTGGTTCTAAAATAAATGTTGTCTTTACTATCAATCGTAAGAGAAGTAATATTATCATTAATACCAGCAATGTTGGTTAGTGTGTCTGAATCTTGTTTCAACACAAACGCACCATCATCAGTTCCAAAATAAATGTTATTTTTAGTATCAACTGTAATTGATTGAACTTTATCATTAACTCCGTTAATTTCTTTTATTGGTAGATAATTGTTATTTGCATTTGATGTCAAAGTACTAACATCGCGCTTAACACGAATTAGTGTTTTGTTGGCAAGCAACGGGGCGGGAATGCTCGCTGTCAGCGTAGTTATTGTTAAGATACTTAGTAATTTTTTAATTGTTGTTTTTCTTTCTAAATAAAAAAGAGAATAGCACAACCGCACTATTTCCACAAGCAATTTCTAACATATTTTACAAGAGTATCAAAAGTACAAACAAAATACCCCAGTAAAATAGGTTATAATAAAATTTGAGAAGCAGTAAAAGAAGAAGTCGCTTACTATTATTATTATTATTATACCACATCTAATTTATAGGTGTGGTTTTTTTGATAATTTGTTATTTCTGACAGTTTTTATCCCCTGTGTTAATCGTAAATCACTCATCATCGACTTTTTGAATAACAAAACTACAATTCAAACACTTTTGTAAATCAATATCAACAATCATTAAATTATGATTGATAGTGTCTTTATTATCTACTTTTTTTCATTGTTATTTTATCTACTTTCGTTTTTTCTATATCATTCTTTTTCTAATTTTTCAAAAAAATCACTTAAATTTTTAAGTATAAATTGAAAATGTGCTTCTTTGTCAGTTTCTAATACTTCGTGTAACTCAGGGATAAAAGGTAAATTATCAATATATTCCATAAATTTTTTTTCGTGTTCGCCACACATAGAAAAAGCTGGCATTACAAGTAATCTTATTTCTTCACAGTGAGGAGCAATACAAATATTTTCATCTACTTTTTTCATAGTTATTTGATTTCCTTGATGAGTTCTTCGTATGCTTGTTTCTGTCGCCAATAATATTGACTATCTCAAATACTCGCTAATTCGTTTTCAGCAGATAAAAAAGACTTAGAACTTTTAATTTGGAAAGGAATACAGAAATGAAAAAATTTTTTTTCTTTTAAATAACTTTCTATTATTTCTAAATTTTCATTATCTTTTATATTATTAAAAATAATATTATGTTTTGGTATATTTCGTTCAGTTTTATTTGCCATATATTTTAAACTATTAATTAAATCTAATATTCCTTTAAAACTACTTACACCTTCATTTATTGGGATTAAAATTAAATCACTAATTAATAACCAATCTAGTGAAAAGTCATCTACAGTTGGTGGATAGTTAATCAACACATAATCATAACCATCAAAAGTATCTTTATTTGTTAAATAAATGTTTTCATCTATATTTTCTTTGTTGTTTTGATAATTATCATATAATTCTTTAATTAACAAATTTATATTTCGTAGTTTTTCCCCACCAACAATAATATCAATGTTTTTATATTTCGTTGGTTGAATTACTTTTTTAACTTTTATTTCTTCTAAGTCTAAAATGACTTTATTTAAAGTTTTATTAAAGTCTATGTTTTTATTACTAACACCAAAAGAAATTGTTGCTTGGGTGTCTAAATCAATTAATAAAACTTTTTTATTATCTAGGGCAAATTTATAGGCAACATTTTTGCATAATGTCGTTTTTCCGACCCCACCTTTTTTTACTGCAAAACTAATCATCTTCATTATTATTGTTTTCCTTTCCATAACGCTCTTTAAGAATTTCATTCATTAAAGTAGACATTTTTCATTTTCTTTGCTGTGCTTCTTTTTTGAAATTTTTTACTAGATAAAAATCACAAGTTGTATTAGGTAATAAAACTTTTTTATTATATTTTATTTTATTCTTAAAAGATACAGAATTATCAATCATTTCTAATGTACTTTTTTTCTTTATTACTGGCATTTTTTTTCCTTTCTATTTTATTATATAATTAATATAATTTATTCTATTAATTATATAATATAAAATATGAAAATAAATAACATTAAATTATTTTTATTGTCATTTACCCGCGAAAATAATTTTCAATGCGCCACAGAGGACAATAGCAAAACAAACAACAAAAAAACCTTATAAAATAAGGTTTTTAATTAGGTGACTATGTTAAATTATTAAGTTTATATTGCTCTAAATATTTCACAAGAATACTAATCATTTTCTTATGATAAAATTACTTTGTATCAAAATGTATTAAATATCAACTTAGCAATAAAAAATAATAACAATTTCAGAAAGGAAAATATACAAAATGAAAAAAATTTTAAGTTTATTAAGTGTATTAACAATTAGTGGAACTGCTATCCCAACAACAATTGCCGCTAGCCCTTATCAAAAAGAACAGGAAAAGGAATACTACCAAGATACAATTAATTATGAATTTTTTCTTCGTGAACCTAATAAAATATTTTTTACCTTTTCAAAAAAAAGATGAAATGAAATTAAAGAATTATATCACGATATTTATATAAAAAATAAAAAAAATATTAAATATCAAAAAAAAATATTTAACATTAATTTTATTGATATTTTAAATAACGGAGTTTGACAAGATTGAAGATTAAATTCTAATTCATATAATGCTATTTCTGAAAAAATAATTGATAATTTTGATTTAATTAATAACATTATAGAAAAAACAAAACAAGATTATTATCAATTAAATACCAATGATGAAAAAAGTTATTTTTCTTTTTTTCCAAGTACTAAAGGGGTTCCTTATTCATTCACCAAAGAAATAAGAAAACAACTTAATAAACCAATAATTTTATTAAGTTCAGGTACTGCTGGAGCAGCTATTGGAATTATTGGAAATATAATAAATAAATATTCTGTTATTATTGGTGCTTATAAAGCTCTAAATATAAATTTTGTTACTTTAGTAGGTTGAGTAATTAGAGGCGCTACCCCTTTAATTATTGCTGGAACAGCTATTGGAATTATAATTGGAGTAGTAATAGTTGGTTTACAAATATATTATTTTGTTCAATAAATTCTCTTAATTGATAACAAATATTAAAAAATAAATAGAGTATGTATACATACTCTATTTATTTTACTTTATTTCATATTTCGTTAGGTGTGTTGTTCTTGTCAAATGTAATTAGTTTTTTCATTTTTTTTAATATATGTTGTTTTGATATAGTAATGATAATTATTTTGGTTTTATACTGAAAGAAAAAAAGAAAAAAATCGTGTTTTATCAAACAGCAAAAACGATATGATAAAGACCATATCTTACGTTTGTTTATTCGTTGTCTTGCTACTCTGTGGTTTTATGCAAGTTCTCTGCTTTGTTGATAGGGGAGTGAAGAACTCGATAGGGGAATTAATCTAATTTGTCTAATTCCGCTAATAATTGTTCGAGTTCTTCATCAGATATTTTTTTGTGGGTCGCCCTTGTTTTTTTCGTAAACAGTGTTAAACTTATCAACAAGAGAATTATTTTCTCTGGTAGACAAATTTTCACTGTTAGCAGAATACTTAGTTTTTACGAAGGTTTGGTATTCTGCTTTTAATTTGTCGCTTTCAGCGCAAATTTGTTCGCGCGCTTGTTGGTAAGTTAACCCACTTAAAAAAGGGGTTGTTGCTTCTTCTTTTTCGTAGCGGCAAGCAGACACAGTTAAATAATGAAATTCTTTAATTGCAGTGTCTTTAATTGCTTGATAACCCGCCAAGTGGTATTTGTTATTATCACGCGTGTTATAAATTCAGTAGTTAAAAAACATATCAAGACCAACCAAAAAGTATTTACCAGTTTTGTCTAAAAAACACATTATTTTAGGCACACAAATAAATTTGTCATAAATTTTGACTTTATAGCTGTCTTGGCGGGTAGGGTGTTGGCGAACACATTTTTTCGGTAAGTAAAAATTAGAGATATGTTTATTTTCATCAAGTTGATTAATCACTTTATAACTAAAC
>NZ_PUUH01000312.1:0-4863 GCF_002968355.1 Spiroplasma sp. ChiS
GGGTGAAGGGTGAAGAACTCGATAGGGGAGTTAGTCTAGGTTGTCTAATTCCACTAATAACTCACTGAGTTCTTCTTCAGACATTTCTGGTGGTTCCCCCTTGTTTTTTTCATAGTGTGTGTTATAATTATCAACAAGAGAATTATTCTCTTTTCATTTTTTTTCAGTTTGTTGAGCAGAATACTTTTTTTGAATAAAAGATTGGTATTCTGCTTTTAGTTTGTCGCTTTCAGCACAAATTTGTTTGCGTGCTTGTTGGTAAGTTAACCCACTTAAAAATGGGTTTGTTGCTTGTTCTTTTTCGTATTTGCGTTGTGCCACAGTTAAATAATGCAATTCTTTAATTGCAGTGTCGCGGATCGCTTGATATCCAGTTAAGCGATATTTATTATTATCTCGTGTATTATAAATTCAATAAGTAAAATTTAAGTCAACACCAACCAAAAAGTATTTACCAGTTTTATCAATAAAACACATTATTTTTGGCACACAAATAAACTTGTTATAAATTTTTACTTTATAACTATCTTTGCGGGTAGGGTGTTGGCGAACACATTTTTTCGGTAAGTAAAAATTAGAGATATGTTTTTTCTCATCAAGTTGATTAATAACTTTATGATTAAACCCATTTATCTCAACAAAGTGATAATTGACTTGTTCTGTTTGTTGTAATTGTTGCATAATAATATGCTCCTTTCTGCCGTTTTGAGCGAATTTAAGCCCCATATCAGCGTTGATATTTTTCAAAATGTATTTTAAATAATAATATATATGGTTATTTCAACGATGATATAGACTGATAACGCTAATATAGTCTGATATAGAATGAATTTTTGTTATTTTAATATTTAAATAAAAAAATAGGTAGAATGAACTTTTTTCATTCTACCTATACACAAGACAATAAATAATGTTATAATTTAACTGTCCTACCATAAAACGGTGGGGGTTAAATCAATAAGCCCTAGTTAAGTGGTTTGTGAGACCCTTAATAGGTGTATAGAAGAATGACTGCTGGGTCATTTTTCTTTTTATTTAATTGTTTTTATTTTACCACAAAGGGGATTAAATAATTTAATTTCAACTCCTTTTTTGTAACAAATAAAAAGGGAAATAACAGACCGCTATTTCCACAAACATTATAATAATTGATATAACACATTCTAAGTTAAATAAAATATGTTAAAATTGTTCATGGAAACACAGTTACTTCAAAATTGTTGTGTTTCCGTTTTTAATTGTCCTAGCATTTAAAGTGCTAACAAATTTATTATATAGCAAATTATAAAAAGATACAAATATTTTAAAAAATAAAAACACCTTATTAAATATTAAAATAAGGTGTTTTTATAATTAGTATATTTAAATACACTAAAAAAATTATTAAAGATTTAACAGATATTACTGTTGAATAAGAAAAAATAAATATGACACTTTGAACCGTTACCTTTTATTTAAAAGAAATTTATAAATAAGTGTCTAAATAAATTTTAACATAATTTTTTTATTTATTTAATTTTTGAATTAAACCATCTAAGCAAGTGGAGCCCACTTGTATTTTTTTTAATAAATAACTTGCCACTTGGTAGCGTTGTTTTTAAATAGCATAAATACTTACTATGATATTTTAAAAACAAAGAAATAAAAACCCTTATTTTATAAGGGTTTTTAAATGGGAAATTATATTAAATTATTCGGTTTAAATTGCTCTAAATATTTCACAAGAATACTAATCAATTTTTATATTAATATTTTTTTTGTATTAGTTTCTTCTATCCCATTTATAATATTTTGTGTTCATATTTTTTCTATAGATTTTGGAACATATAATATACAGTTAAAGTCTATTCCAATTCCATTACCTTTATTATATGATAAAGGATTATTTTCAGATCAATGATCTTTAATTAAATTAAAAATAAATTTTATAATTTTATTTGCAAAAGGTATTGGTAATAATACTATAAGGACATCAATTAAATACCCATCTAACGTAGCATAATCAGCTATTTTTACTAATCAATCAATAACTTTACAAACATCATTACTTATTTTTCATGTAGAAGATGACATATTATGAACAATATATTCATTTTGTCCATAATCATTATATTGTTTTAACTCATTAATAAGCTTTAAAGCCTGTTTTTCGTGAGTTTTTTCTTTTAAAGCAATATCAATAATTTTATGAAGTTCCTCATCTGTTAAATCTTTTTTCTTAATTTCTTTTCCATGATCTGAAATTGTTTCTTCTTGTACTGAAATTAAGTCTTTTGTTGTTTCAACTTTATCTTCTGAAGAAATTACTTCTTCTGTTTTTGGTTCGTATGTTGTATTAGCAACAAGAGGTGCTACAGCACTAGTTGCTAACATACCTGTTCCTACTAAACTTAGTAGTTTTTTCATATATATCATTCCTTTCTTTTATAAAAATAGAAATAATAGGCTTATTTTCCTTATTATTTCCATAAATTTATAAAAGAATTGATATTATATTAAAATTTGATACAATAATTTACAGAAACACAAGGAATTAAGCATTTTGTGTTTTTATGCTATAAAATTATATTTCTATTTTTATACTTTTATCTTAACAAAGATATTTTAAATAACAACCTTTATTTTAAAATAAATGAAAATTTATTTTTTTTATTTGTTTCAAATTTTGTGGGTGTTTAGTTCTTGTCAAGCATAGTTATTGATTTGATTTTGTATTCAGTTGGCGAGAGTTTGAGTTGGGGTAATTCAGTGGACTTGGTAGTTGTCTTTATAGTATTTGCAAAGACCATCAAGTTTTTTTCTAAACCGCTCGGGAGTTTTGCGTGTTCGCTCAAATTCCACTAATTGAATTGTCCCATCAGTTTTGTAAACAATTAAGTCAGGGTAGGCGTTGAGGTTATCGTTTTCCATTTTTAACTCCCGCTCTGTTTGGTAATGTTCGATGTCATTTTGTGCAACAAGTCATTTGATGAGCATATCTTGGTAGGTCAGTTCATAGCATTTTGTCTTAAATGTTTTTTGTGTCAGCAATGCGACTTGTTCTATATTTAAATAACCCCAACGATTAATCATCAGCAATATTTTTTCTAACTCGCCCATAACACTACCTCCTTACCGACCACTTTTGTGTTACGCAGAATAAGAAAGAATATATAAGGTATTTTAAAATACCTTATTAATACCTAATAAATATATCTTAAATTTTTTAAAAAAAAAATTAATACTTTTTGGATAAAATTACTAATAGATTTAATTTAATAATAATTAAAATTTAATATAATATTTAGGTTTTGATATAGTAATGGTATTTATTTTGGTTTTCTATTGGAAAAAAATGAATAATAAAACTCGGTGATTTATCAAATCGAAAAAACGATATGATAAAGACCATATCTTGGGTTTGTTTATTCGTTGTCTTGCTACTCTGTGGTTTTACGCAAGTTCTGTGCTTTGTTGGTAGGGGGGGTGAAGAACTCGATAGGGGAGTTAGTCTAGGTTGTCTAATTCCACTAATAACTCACTGAGTTCTTCTTCAGACATTTCTGGTGGTTCCCCCTTGTTTTTTTCATAGTGTGTGTTATAATTATCAACAAGAGAATTATTCTCTTTTCATTTTTTTTCAGTTTGTTGAACAGAATACTTTTTTTGAATAAAAGATTGGTATTCTGCTTTTAGTTTGTCGCTTTCAGCACAAATTTGTTTGCGTGCTTGTTGGTAAGTTAACCCACTTAAAAATGGGTTTGTTGCTTGTTCTTTTTCGTATTTGCGTTGTGCCACAGTTAAATAATGCAATTCTTTAATTGCAGTGTCGCGGATCGCTTGATATCCAGTTAAGCGATATTTATTATTATCTCGTGTATTATAAATTCAGTAGTTAAAATACATATCAAGACCAACCAAAAAGTATTTACCAGTTTTATCAATAAAACACATTATTTTTGGCACATGATCAATTAAAATTAGGTCTTGATAATTATTTGAATTTTCTTTCATTTCTTTAATTTTATTTCATTTACTATTATCAAGACCTAATTTTAATTGATCATGTGCTAAAAATTTATAATATTTTTCAATTTCATTATATTGATTGTGTGATTTATGTTTAATAATTTTTTTATGATCAGAATTTATTCATCAAATTATAGAAGTTCCTGCAATTGTTAAACCACCAATTACTAATGATAAACCCAAAGTTCCTGGAGCTAAAGTTAAACTAGTAGCAGCTTCTGCTCCTAAAACTGTTCCTTCAACTGCCGTTGTTTCAATAGCAGTAACAGTTTCAGCAACAGCTAAATTTTCTGTTGTACTTGCTGATAAAAGCGGGACGAGTTCAGTTCCTTCTGCACTTATAGCACCGCTGGCGCCACCACTACCAACAATTATTTTTGTTCCAATAGCACTAATCCCCGCACCAAGCAATGATGTACCCAGTACTTCTAATTTCTTTTTAAATATTGCTTTATCAGCTTTAGATAAATTTTGATAATGTTGATTAATTTCATTTAATTTTTGTTGTTTTTGTTCTTTTGATAAATTATTAAATTTATCAAAAATTTTTTGATTAGTTAATAATGTTTCTTTTATAGGTTTATTTTCTGTTGTTGTAGAATGATTTTCTATTCGTTTTAATGTCGCATAAATATTTTCTTGTTTTAAACTAAAAGAAACATTAATAGTATCATGTCATAAATGAGCATAACCATTATTATCAATATAGGTATCATGTTCTAAATATCCTCAAGCTATTGCTGAATTACTTGTAATATTAGAAATACTTCTTATACAATTTATATCTATATTTGGATTTAATCTTAAAATTTCATTTAAAATAGTGCTTGGCAAATTATTTGGTAATTCACCTAA
>NZ_PUUH01000313.1:0-4779 GCF_002968355.1 Spiroplasma sp. ChiS
TTAAAGCGATTGAGGGTTGAGCCGGAACGCTTGCTAAATGAGCCGGAGGTTTTACAACTTGATTTTTAGCCTTTTTGGGTGCAAACGCTATTTTAATTATTCCGATTGTATTAATGTTCGTTGTTTTAGGGATTGAAACCTTGCGAAAATTAATACACGGATATTAGTAGTTTTTAACCCCTAAAAAGTTAAAAAGTATTGAATATTACTGAAAAGAAAGGAATAAATAAAATGTTAGAAAAAAGTGTCTTTGATATTTATATTGAATTTATGCAGATTATATTTGGTGTAGATATGCCACCGGCTTTGGCTTATATTTGTTTTACTTTGTTTTTAACTTTTATTATTGGTGTTATATTTTGAATATTTAGATTGATATTTAGGGGGTTTTGTTAATGACTTGAAATCAGTTTTTAGATAAAGTTTATCAAGGATTATATCAGTTTGCTTTTTTTATTCCCGCTAATAAATTAGGTTTGATTGATAAAACTGTTGAATATTATGTCTGTATGGTAGTTATATGATTGTTTATTTTCTTTACTATATGGTTTGTTATTTATATGATTTTTAAAATATGTAAAGTGGTATCTTAAATGTTAAATATTAGAAAATGAATTATAAATTGATATTTAATGAATTGATTTTTTACATTAATTATGATTGTTTTAAATTGTTTAATTATATTTAAAAAAAATATATTTAGTGGTTGATTAAATATTATTTTTATAGTTTTTGTTTATATATTTAGTATATATGTAATATTTTTATTTTTTAAAGACTTAAAAAGTCAACTTGCATTTTTTAAAACTATTAAACAAAGCCCTATAACGATGATGATTGGTGATTTAGGTTCTGGGAAAACAGCGTTAGCAACTTATTTATTAATATATTCAAAATATGAAACTAAATATTCTAATTATCCAATTTTTAATAATGATATCGCACTAGGAACATTTGATATGTTTGATAATAATAATTTAAAAAATCCGATACCTTATAGTGAAAGTAATTTAGTTGTTTTAGATGAAATGGCTTTATATATTCCTGCTAATGAGGTTAAAGATGGTGCTATGAAAAAATATAGTGGCGTTATTCCGAGTTTGGTTCTTATGCGTCAATATAATATTAATGTTGTATTTATTGGACAAAGAGAAAAACATCATTGAGTAGAATATAGAGAGTTAGCAACCGCATTAATGTTGCCTTTAGACTGCAAAACACCGCTTTTACAATTTAAGGGAATATTAAAATATTTTATTTGATTTTTTCCTAAGTTTAAATTTAATATTGGTATTTTTAAAGATAAAGATAATTATGATATTTGAAAATCTGAAAGTGTTAAGCGTTCTGCTAATGGTAAAAAAGTAAAATTAAAAAATGCTAGTGCTATTGGTATGCGTAATTTTAAAATTACAGTATCTTTATTAGATGTTATGAATTATGATACAAAATATTTACAATTTGTTAGAGATATTAAAAATGACAGAGTTAAAGATAAATCATTGACTTATTGAGATTATGTTAATTTTGATAGTTTAGAAGATTTAGAAAAAATGGGAGCAACAAGATTAGTTGAAAATTTACAAAAAGGAGGTAAATAATTATGAATTTATTAACGAGTTGGGATGATGCTTTTAATGTTGTTATTGATATATTTATGAAGATTATGGATTGAATGTGAACTTTAAAATTGCCAGCAACAGACATCCCTTTATATGTTCTTTGAATTATAGGGGGTATTTTAGGAATTTTTATGCGTTTGGTTGGTTCAGCACCACAATTAAGTACAATGTCTCAAAATACCGCTTCTGCCATGTCTGCGGGTTTAGGTGCTATTCGTTTGAAAGAGAGCAAACAAATTAAACATATTAAAGCTAATAAAGGTGAAAAATAATGATTAAATTATTATGATTTTTTCTTGTAATAGGCATTATTGGTTCTGCGTTTGTTGCAAATATTTTTTTAGCATCAGAGACAGCAATGGCAACAATAAAACAATGGTTTAATAGTTCAAACGAATTTTATAAATTAGTTGCTAATTTATTTATTATTGCAACCCACCCTATTTTTAGATTGTTTATCGCCTTTGGAATTATGCTTATGATTATAAGGGTTATATTTGCGGTTAGATAGAAAGGAAAATATGTTATGCGTAAAAAAATATTAAGTTTTTTTCTTGTTTTATTAATTCCTTTTGGGTGAATATTTCTTTTTAATGGCACTATTTCAGAAAAAAAAGACAATTTTAGTGAAAAAACTATCAATGAATTAAATAAATATGATTTACAAAGTACTTTAATGATAAGACAAGATTTTTTTATGCATAATTTAAGTCTTGAAAATTATGCTTTTTCCTTTGGTATAAGATTGGCAAAACCGTTGTATGGAGTTAGTATTGAACCAAAAGACAAAAATTTTTGATTAAAAAAATTTGTTGATAAATCATATAATAAAGATTGAAATTTTGAATTTAATTTAATACAAAAAGACCAAAAAACAAATAATAATAAAACATTAGCAACGTTTAATATGAGTTGAATGGATGACGAAGATTATTTTTTATATTTTTTTGTTTTTATAGATGGTGTTAAATATAAATTTACTTTTGATTTTCCCGGTGAAACATTAGCTTGATTATTTATGCCTTATTTTAATAATCAAAATTCCCGTTATTTTGATATGGAGTATTTAATTTTTAATTTTAGTTATCGCAGTCTTTTAGAAAAATATAAAATTACCGAAGAGAATTTTAAATTAGCAGAACCAAAATATTATATTGATAATATTTTACAAGGTAATTGAAATTTAGAAAATTTATTTCAAATTTTAGATTTTGTTTATTCAAATACTTTGCGTGGTATTTTTGATGTTGGTAATCCTTATGAATATGTTAAGTTTTTTTCTTCTACTGGTGATGTTGGTTTTTCGTTTTTTGTAAAAAATGGTTTTTTGTTATATCCAAAGGCTTTGTATTTTAGTTTACGCGGAGCTGGAAGTGATAATTATTTTTCTAGTCCAATAGTTCGGTTTTATAATGCTTATAAAGTAGATGTTAAAGATTTTTCATATTATTTTTATTCAAATTGAAACACTGAAACTGATAAATTACCGAGTATATATGAGGTATTTTCAGAAGTAAAAATGTTAGATATGGCTAATAGTGATAAATATAAAGGTTTTAATGTTTTTGAATTTATTAGTACTAAATTAACTGCTCATAATTCTATTGAAATTCATGGCTTTAATTTTAGTATATATAATGTTAAAGACTGACAAAATGAAATTAATGGTGGAAAAATATGACAATTACCTTATTTAGATGCTCCGTGATATAGATTGGATAAACATATTATTAATGCTCTTATTTGAGCGTTTAATAATTTACCTGGTATTAAAGAGGTTGGTAAATATATTAATGCCTTGGGAAATACTATCCATAATGTTAATTTGCTTTGAGAAAATATTAGTAACTTATTTGCCTTTGATATAACTTTTAAATTATTCCTTGGTGCTATTATCTCATTAGCGATGTTTAATGGTGTTATGCGATATTTATAATAAATACAAGCAAAACAAAGACAGACACAGACAGAGACAAATAGATAGGCAAACACCACGGAGGAGGGACTTTATGTCCTCCCCGTGTGTTGTTTGCTGGGGTACAGGTCGCGAAGCGACCTAGGGGCGAAGCCCCTTTCCTTGATTAACTAGCACAACGGGAGAAACGGAAAAATAAGAATATTTGACAAGATAAAAATAATTAAATATACTTAAATTATGTATTTATTAAATACATATAAATAAAATGAAAGGAATAATATATATGAAAAAAATATTAAGTTTAATAGGAGCAACCGCTATAACAACGAGTGGAGGAGCACCTTTAATGGCAATGATGTCAAATAATAAAAATCCAAATTTTTCAATAGGAGAAAGCAGTAGTTCTGTTGTTCGGGGAGAAGATAAAATATTAAAAAATAGTATATATACAGTTGATAAAACAAAAAAAACTTTTTTTGCACCTTGAATTATTTATTTATCTTCAGAAACAATTCAAAATCTTAATAAAATTTCAACTAATGATTCAATATTGCATGCTCAAAAATCAGAGCAAATGATAGATTTTATAATCCAAAAAGTAGCAACAAATAATTCTAATGATGATGCTAATGAATTTGTATCAAAAATGAATAGAAAATCACTTTCAGATAAAATTTTTTATAATAATTTTTATTTAGATATTCCTGAAATTTTTTCAAAACCTTTAATAAAAAATAATAATGGTGTTGGAATTATTATAAATGAAGATGAAAATGAAGATAAAAATGGAAGAATCATTCATATATTTGATCAAAAAAATTAAATTGACAACTAAAAAATAAAAAATATAATTTAAATTAGAATAAAAAAACATTTATCAAAATGTTTAATGTATTCAAACCAAAATAAATGGTTTCACTTCACGAAACTTTAAATATAAGTAAATTTTTTTTATTTTTGTTTTAGAAAGGAAATAAAAATGAATGTAAATATAAATGCATATAATCGTTTAACTGGAAAAAATTTATATAAACCTTACGTATTATGTAAATCTAAGCTCCAATTAATCTCTTGTTATTTTGATAATAACATCATTTTTAACAAATGCAACTCTTTTTTTAAAAAAATAAAATATTTTATAAATATAGCTTAATTTAACCATATTTAAGCACACTAAAAAAGCATTTATTAAATTTTAATTAATAAATTTACTTAATATTCTGTAAAAACATTTCTTTT
>NZ_PUUH01000314.1:0-4676 GCF_002968355.1 Spiroplasma sp. ChiS
TTCTGTTTTCTAGGAGATTTTATTTGATTTAGAGACATTAAGTTGTACAAAACTGAATAAGAAATTTTTATTTTTTCATTTTCAAGTAATTTTTCTTTAAAATGTATAAAATTAAAATCAATATATTTAGTTTTGTAAAGATTAAGAATATTTTCACAAATTTCTGGTTTTGTTTTGTTATATGCTGTTCTACCACGTGAATGATGGGCAAAGGAAGTCATATTTTGTGTATCATAAATTTTCATTAATTGTTCAATTCTACGAATAGACAAATCTAAAATTTTAGCAGCACGTTTTTTGTTATTTCATTATTAATAACTTTTCCAATAGTTTTATATTTATGTTTTTCTGTCATTGTTAATTTTCTTTCCATAGTTATCACCAAATTAATAATATAAATAATTGTGAAATTTTTGCTAGATAACTATTACGAAATTATTACAAGATAAGGACAAGGTTATTTTAATTCTACTTGTAATTTTTTCCTATTTGTTATAATTAGAGATAAATTATTTATAAAAAATTTAAATAATTTGAGTGTTATAATTTAATTTTTATGTGAATATATCATCAATTAAATATTAACCAATTTTTTTAGAAGAAAGGAAAAAACTATTTTATGCTTAAAAAAGAACAAAATAAGAAATTTAGTTTAGCAGATTTTGTTTGATTAGGCTTTAATTATACTGTTGGAATTGGTTTTATAGGTAATTTTGCTATTTTATCAAATATCTCACAACCTGACTCAATTGGAATTCATGTTATTTGATTATTTGCAGTTGAAGGTTTGATCGCAGGAATATGTGCGTGAGCATTTGCTAAAATGGCTAGAGTTCATCATTCTAATAATAATGGAGCTTCATATATTTATGTTAGAACAAGTTTTGTTAAATTTTGGAGAATTTTTGTTGCTTTTATGCAATATGGTCCCTTGGTATGCTGCAAACTGAGGGTCATTTGGTGACTTATGATTAGATTTTATTGGAATTGCTATTTATATGTCAGCAGCAGGAATTATTTTTTGGGGGATGAAATTATATAAAAAATTAGCGAATGGAACTGGTATTATTAAATGAGTTACAGCTGGATTTTTAATTTTAGCTGGTTTAGTATTGGCAGTTCAACATGGTGGTGAAAATTTAAGTTATTGAGGACATCATACAAATTTCTCGTTGCCAGGATTTATTAAAACTTTTAATTCATGCTTTTTCTTCTTTGCTGGGTTTGAAGTCTTTTCAACTGCTGGGAAAAATATTAGTAATCCAGAGAAAAATATTGGCCGTGGAATTACACTAATTATGTTAATTAGTACAATTTTTTATATTGTTATTTCAATTATTTTCTTTGCTGCTTTTACTAAATTTGTTCAAAATATGCAAATGGGAACATGAAGTTTAGGTTTTAAAAATAAGATTATTTTATATGGTAGCCCAATTATTATGATTATTAGTGCTTTAGCATTGAAAATAAATGTTGCAATTCAAAATGCTTTATAAGGGGGAACTTCATTACAACCATTATCAGCCGAAGGGTATTTACCAGATCATTTGCGTAAGTTAAATAAAGATGGAATACCAATTTGTGCTTCAATTTTAAACTTAGTTATTACAAGTTTAATGATTTTTATTTGGTTAGCAATCCCCGATATTATTAAAGGGGATAGTTTAACAAAACAATTTGGTTTTATGGCAACCCCATCAGAAACAATGACTTATCAGCGCCCATTTAATGTTTCATCATTAACTGAAGCATCATTAGCTATTACAATTTTTATTTATGGTATGGTAATTGCTGTGATACTAAAATTAGCTTATCAACGAAAAATTAAGATGCGAGTATGAGAATATCTTGCCTTTCCAATTGTCTTTGTTATTTTTACTTTTCTTTTTGGATGACATTATTATAGTTTAATCAATAATATTGTTATTTCAGATGGAAGAAAACGAGATAGTGCAATTATTGGAGCAGCAATTGAGTTAGCATTTGTTGCCTTTTCTGTTAGTTTTGCAACAATTTGATATTTTACTTATTATCGTGCAAAATATCTTCGTCGAATGAAAGAACAAACTGAATTGCAAGCTAAATTAGATGCTGAATTTGAAGTTAGAAATGATTGAAAATATGTTTCATTAGAAATTCGTCACGAAATTAAAAATTATTTAAAACGAAATCAAGCATTATATCAAGCAACAACTAATATTAATTATCAAGATGCAGAACATTTGCTCACGCAACTAAATCTTATTGTTGAAAAAAGTAATAGTCTTGATGAGGAAAAAGATGAACCAGCGAATGAAGAATAGTCAAACAATTTAACGAAAGTTAAGTTGTTTTGCTTTATGATATACTAAAATAAGAAGAATAAGAGGAGGAATTAAATGCAACCAAAACCAAAAAATAAAGTGCAATTAGTTACTATTACTGGTGGGACTGCAAGTGGCAAAACAACAGTTGCTAATAAAATTGCTGAAATTTTGCAAGCAAAAAAGATAGTTTATTTAAAGATGGATCATTATTATAAAAAATTAGATGATTTGACATTAGCAGAACGAAAAAAATTAATTTTGATCATCCAAATGCCCTTGATTTAGAATTATTAGTTAATCATTTACAACTCTTAAAAAATCATCAGAACATTCAAATTCCAAATTATGATTTTACAATTTCTAATCGCTCAATACAAACAACGGAAATAAAAAGCGGTGATGTGATTATCCTTGATGGTATTTTAGGTTTAGCATTAGAAGAAATTCGCAAATTATCGGATATTAAAATCTTTATTAAAACAGAAGATGATATTCGTTTTATTCGACATTTAACACGTGATTTATCAGAACGAGGGCGAACAGTTGAAAGTATTATTAATCAGTATTTAACAATAGTAAAACCAATGCATGAATATTTTGTTGAGCCAAGTATTAAATATGCCGATATTATTGTGCCATATTATGAAGGAAATAAAATCGCAATTGATATGATTGCAACAAAAATTAAGGCTTTATTATTTGATAAAAAATAAAAAACCCCATTATTATTGTCTTTTTTAAGGTATAATAATCATTGTTGGAATTAAAAACAGAGAGGAACGGAGAGAACACCATGAATGAAGAAATTTTGTTAACTAAAGAGGGAATTAAAGACTTAAAAGAAGAATTAGATAATTTAATTAATGTTATTCGTCCCGAAGTGATTGAAGAGTTAAAAGAAGCTCGTGCACAGGGAGACTTATCAGAAAATGCTGATTATGATGCAGCACGAAACCGTCAAGCGGAAGTTGAAGGACGAATTAAAGAAATTGAATCATTATTAACAAAAGCAAAAGAAATTAAGGAAGTTAAATCAAAAACAGGAATTATTAAGTTAGGAAGTACAGTAACGTTTACTAATTTAATAATTAATAAAAAATATGAACTTAAAATTGTTGGTGCTGTTGAGGCTAATCCTTTTGAAAATACAATTTCAAATGAATCACCAATTGCAAAAGCTATTATTGGGAAAAAAGCTGGCGATTTAATTGAAATTAAGGGAATTCAAGAGCCTTATAAAGTTAAAATTTTAACTGTAGAATAAATAATAAAAAAAATATTATTAAAAACTTAAAAACGGAAAATTATTTTCTTGGTTTTGAGTATATCATAGAGTTATCTTAGTGTAATCTAAGAAAGAAAGGAGTATAAAAATGAAAAAACTTTTAAGTTTATTAAGTACACTAGCAATTGGATCAACTGCTATTCCAGCAGGATATGCGATGAATCCTTACAATTTTGAAAATAATAATAAATTCTCAGGAGAATGAAGTTATGGTGAAAAATCTTTTGATTGAAAGAATAATTATTTAACTATTAATGTTGGCTAACCAAAATTAAAAGATTTTATTCCAGTAATTTATGATACTGAAGCAAAAATTGAAAAATTAAGTTTAGAAATTAATGTTCTTTGAACAAAAATTAGAGAGAGTGAGCAGGAAAAAACTACTTTAGAACAAAGTAAGAAAGTTCTTGAATCAGAATTACTAACGATGCAGCAAGTTAAAGAAGGATTAGACAAACAAATTCTTGATGCAACAAGTCAAAATATTAGTCTAAAAGTAGAATTAGAACTAAAAACAGCAGAAATTAGTAAGGTAACAAAAGAATCACAAGAAAAAGTTACTATATTAGAAGCAGAAGTTGCTGACTTAAAAGCTAAGTTAGTAGCTAGTGAACAAAATAAACTTTCTTTAGAACAAAAAATGAAAGAAGTTGAAGCTAAATTAAATACAATTACTGAAGAAAAACTTGTTTTAGAAACTAATTTAAAAGATAAGTCAAAAGAAATTAATGATTTAAATTTAAAATTAGAGCAAGCAAATGATGAAATTAATAATTTAAATGACCGCGTAAAATATTCGGTTGGTATAAAATTTCCAAAAACTAAGAAAAAGATAGATATAAAATTCTATCTTTTTTAATTAGGTTAAAATTGTCGTTAACCTTGCTTAGTTTAAGAAAATAACAGCAAAACCAACCGAATAAAACTCTCCTACTTGGAATGTCGTAAAACCAAGCAAGCGAGGATAAACAATATAGGGGTGGCCGTACTGCTACGACATAATGGAGGCAATTCTTTTAGGCAATATAAAAGAGTTATTGTGGTTTGGGGATAAATCTTTAACCTGCAATGGTTAAAGGGTAAGT
>NZ_PUUH01000315.1:0-4651 GCF_002968355.1 Spiroplasma sp. ChiS
GATTGATTTATTAATATAACTAAGTGAAACAAAACAAGGACAACACCTTTACTAAGTTAGTATGTGTATTATTT
Organism: Spiroplasma sp. ChiS; assembly: GCF_002968355.1. Taxonomy (NCBI): domain Bacteria; kingdom Bacillati; phylum Mycoplasmatota; class Mollicutes; order Entomoplasmatales; family Spiroplasmataceae; genus Spiroplasma; species Spiroplasma sp. ChiS. Next base: position 75 of record NZ_PUUH01000315.1, read on the forward strand.
ACTAATTTCTTAATTTAATATGGTTTTTTTCAGAAAGGAAACAACTTTTTTATTATTTTAAAAATTATAAATATATAAAGATGCTGTCCTTGTTTTGAATCAATTAGTTATTTTAGGTTTTTTCAAATAAAAAAACCATTTTAGTAAATGGTTTAATTATTCTTATTTAATTTCTTTATATTTTTATACCCTACTTTTTTTATACAGTCTATTTTGTTTATAGATAAAACGAATGTTGAAAGTATTACAATGTGGAATTTAACACAAAATGAATATTTAACTTTGATGGTTGGTGTTTGAATTGTGATTTTGTTTTTAACTTGGTTTTTCTTGTGAATGGTTTTTAAAATAGTTGGGTATTTTAAATAATGAAAAAATTTATATTTTTCTTTAAAAACTATTGTTATATTAGTGGTTCAATGCTTTTGTTTAGTTTAATTGATTTATTACTTTGGATAATTTCTTTGTATTGTGTTGGTTTAGTATTTTGAATATTATTTGCTTTGCAATGTGTATATTTTGTGTGATGATTGTGAAAAAATATTTTTTATCAGTTAAATTCTTTTCGGTTAGTAAATTTTGTTTGAGATAATTCGTTATCGGTAATTATTGGTAAGTTAGGAACTGGTAAAACATTACTTTTAACTTATTTGTCGCAAACTATGAAATTATTGACAGATGAAATTTATAGTAATTATCCGTTAGAAGATGATAAAGTTAAAGTTTTAACATTTAAAAATTTAGATTTTACAGATAGAACAAAACCGGTTCCCCCAGATGATAGTGTTATTTTATTTGATGAAAGTTATTTGTATATTGATGGAACTAGTCCTCATGATGAGAAAAAAGTTCATAGTGGTAAAATACCGTGAATTGTTTTAGCGAGACATTTTGGKAATCGTGCGTTGTTTACTGCTMAGCGTGARGGTATGATTTGAAACAATATTTGCCAGTTAGCAAGTGGGATTATTATTCCAATTTCATTGAAAAAACCCGTTGCTAAAAAAGGATTTAATTTTTTTAATCGTTTCTTTATTATGCGAATTGGGATTTTCCAAGATATAACGGATTATGAAATTTGAAAAACAAAATCAGTAGAACGAACAGYAGAAGGYAAAAGAGCAAAACATAMGTCGGATGTTGGGTTAGGAATTCGGTTTTTTAAAATAATAATTCCCCTTGAATTCGCTAATAAGTATGATAGTCAATGGTTAAAGTTTGTGCGTGATTTAAAGAATGACGAAGTTGTTGATAAAAAAGAATATTATTGGTCAGAAATTACAAAGTTAAGTGTTAAAGAACGATTAGAATTGTTTGATATTGATATTTTGAAAAAGAATTTAAAACCTAAAAAAGAGAAAGGAAATGGTAAAGATGATTAATTTATTAGTTAAAAATAATAATAGTAATTGAGATAAGATTTTTAGTTTTGTTTTTGATATATTTTTGTTTATTTTTGATGTAATTTGAAATACAAAATTACCGATGACAAATATATCTATTGCTTATTTTTTAGTTTTTTTTATGGTTATTAAGTTATCTATTTATGCAATTCACGGCACATCAACACAATATAATAATTTAGGTTCGACAGTTAATAATGGTGTTTCGCAAGTATATTCGTCAACTGTACGAAAAGGTATTAATGTTGGTAAAAATGTTTATCAAAATAGTAATAAGCAGCAAGTTGAAAAAGAACTTAAACGACAAAGTATTAGATATCAAGCAAAAAATATTAGAAGTACTAAATTTAAAGGAGATAAAAAGTATTGATTAAATTAGCTTTATTGTTTGCGGCAATCGCGATATTTGGAACTGGTTTTATTACTGTTATTATTAATCAATTTACATCGGCAAAAATATTATTATGGATTTATATAATTCTGATACTTAGTTGATTTGATTATTTGGGAGAATGGCAGTTTTGTTTAGTCATCCGTTAATGTTAACGATATCAAGTTTATATATTGTTGGGTTTATTGTTTCAAAAACATTGTATAGTTAGGAGTTAAGTTTATGAAAATTAAAATTTTAAAGTTTTTAAAAGAAAAATGATGAGAAATATTAGTATATATTTTAGTTGTTGGTTTTGGTTTTTCTTTATTTATTGGGTCAATTTACGATAAATGAGATAGATTAATTAATGAATTTGGCATTTTATTTTGATATATGTTATTTGCAAATTTGTTTTTTTGATTTGAATTAGTTTGATGTATTTTATTTATAATTAATTTTAAAAATAAGAAAGGTGGTAAAGAATAATGCGTAATTTATCATATTTATTTGCCATATTTATTTTAACTTTTTTGGATTTGGTTATTCCATTTATTACTTTAACGGCGTTTAGACCCTTAAATGAGGAGCATTATACGCTTAAACAAGAGAAAAAAAAGTACTCATGAAGGTATTAATGAAACTGATTTTATTAATACAATGTTTTTACGTAGCAGTTTTTTTGAAAATTGGTCGGAAACAAATTACTTTATTAATCCAACTTTAAAAACATCAAAAAATTTATTGTTTAATGATAAATGGTATTTAGATTTTTTACAAGATAGTTATTCAACCGGAGTTGTTTATGATAAACCTAATGAAATATTTTTGAATTATTATCGACAATGACATAGTTTAAAAAATCCGTATATGGTTGAAAAATTTTATGATGTTAAAAAAGAGAATTTTTTGAATGATTTAACTGATTTTATTTATTCTTTTGCCGTAAAATATCAGTTGTTTGATGTATCGAAAGAAATTGTGGAAAATGTTGAGCGTTATAAAGAAAATCATTATCCAAGAGTTAAGTTAAACCAAGATAATTGAAAATTAATTGGTAATAAAGATGAAAAAGATATTAATAAAAATAATTATTGAGATATCAGTAATAAATGATATTTTACAGAAAGCGAATTATGATATTTTAATAAATTTTATATAATAATTTGAAAAGATGGTTCAAATTATAAGATTTCAAATTCTCAAGGATTACATGGTACATATACCAATTTAAAAGCAGTTTATCGTTGAGATGGTAATGGTGAACCACAATTACCAACCATTGATAAAAACACTGGTGAAATTACTGATTGAAATAGTTATCAACAAACTCGCGTAAAAGAATTTATTGATTTATCTTTATATTCTGTTTTGCAGGAAAATATTAGAGTTCAGCAAGGTGGTAGTGGGGATTATGAAAATCCGAATAAGGTTGGAACAAAGCGGATAATTTTTGATTTAGAGACGGTTGATGAATTGGATGTTGAAAATATTAAAAAAGCAATTTATCGAATGATTTTGACTGTTGATGAAGCAAATACAATTATTTCGGGTAGTTTAGAGTTAAATAATGTTAATAATGATGATTTAAGTTTTAATTTTAGTTTTATGCGAATGGGAATGGGTGAAGTTTTTAATTTTAATGGTTTAATTTATTTATCATTAAATAGTAAAGATTTAAAATATTATCAACAGTTTAGCGGTCAGTTTGATTTATCTAAGTTTTTACAGTCGTTTTTTGCAACTGCGTTGGTGCCGGTATTTCAAAATCGTAGTTCGTTTATTGAAAATGGGTATATTGATAATTTACAATATGATACTGTTTTAGTTAATTTTTTTGCGTTGAAATTGCAAAATTTTAATAATATTTTATTGAGTGAAAATATTAACGATAATTTACAATTTGATAAATTATTAAATAGTATGTTTAAGATTTCACAAAAATTTTATACTAATTATTTACGCACGATTTTTGATTTAGAAAATAATACTTATGTTCAAGGTTATAATAAAAAATATGGTTTATTAGTAAATAATGGTTTTAAAATTTATCCACGATATTTTTATTTTTCAGATAAATATAAATTGAAGAACAAAAAATCCGTTATAATGTTTTTGAATTACAAGCACAAAGAGAGAATGATGTGTACCGATATTATGATTTTAATTTTGGGATTTATAATTGACAAGAGATTAATAATGGTGGTTTGCTCCCCGATAAACAATGATTTCAAGTGGAATATATAACTCCTAAAGGTTGATGAGATTTAGAAACTCACATTAAAAATGCGGTGATTTAAATTGTTAACACTATTCCTGGTGTTAAACAAGTTAATGAGTTAGCGAGTGGTGTTGGAAAGGTTTTTGAAACAGTATATAGTTTTTTTAGTCAAATATTTGAGGTATGAAAATTTAATCCAGCGTTGTATAGTACAATAACAAATATCTTTTTATTAATTATTTTACATTATGCGAAATTTGTGCGATTAATATAAAAAAGGAACTGTTATTCAGTTCCTTTTTGTTCTTTTCAATTTATAATTTTACCGGTGTTTTTGTCGATAGTTGGTAATTGTGGTTCACCAGTACCATCTCAACGATAAACTGCTTTTAAATTGGTATATGTACCATGTAATCCTTGAGAATTTGAAATCTTATAATTTGAACCATCTTTTCAAATTATTATATAAAATTTATTAAAATATCATAATTCGCTTTCTGTAAAATATCATTTATTACTGATATCTCAATAATTATTTTTATTAATATCTTTTTCATCTTTATTACCAATTAATTTTCAATTA
>NZ_PUUH01000316.1:0-4641 GCF_002968355.1 Spiroplasma sp. ChiS
ATAATTATTTTTTTAATTTGTCAAGTAAATATAATTTTTGGCCGAGCGGTTGACTTTCTTAAATTGTTGTGATAAAATGACTTACAAGTTAAAAAAAGTTTTGAGGTTCTTTCAAACAAATTTGGGAACCTTTATAAAATTCTTCGCTTAACGCTTAGAATTTTTCCCAAATACTTTGAAAAGCGCAGCAAAAGTTTTTTTAAACTTTAAGTTATTTTTCACAAAATTATATATAAAAAATATATTGAAAACTATAACAAATTAGTCAATAAATTAAAAACAACTAATGCCGAATTAGAAAAATAATAGCATTAAACCCTTAATAAAATAGCAAACTTAAAAAAAGTAAGCCAACAATTATCAGATAAAGAATATAAAAGATAAAAAAATAAAAACAACAATGTTGTTTTTATTTTCGTTTTCTTTGATAATTGTAAACCGATGTTAATACTCAACTTTGGGGACTTCATTTTGTTAATTTTTTTACAATTTTATTAACACTTCCCGTTATGATATAATTTTTTCTTTTTACTTTTAATCCTTTTAATAAACTTTTTCGAGCATAAGTAGATGTTTTCATAACTTTAACAGTTGAATGGTATTTTGCATCTTTCTGGTTACTACTTCGATTTCAAAAATCAGTTTTTAATGGTCCTGGACATAAGGTAATAACTCGAACTGGTGATTTTGTTTTTTTCAATTCTGTATTAATAGCCACGCCTAAACTTCAAACATAAGCTTTTGAAGCATAATAACTAGCAAAAACTGAAGCTGGCGTAAATGCCGCTAAACTACCAATGTTTAAAACACGTCCTTGTTGTTGTGCTATAAAACGTTGCACAAATAATTTTGTTAAAATATGAACTGCTTTAATATTTAAATCAATCATGTTCATTTCTTGTTCTAAACTAGATTCGCTAAAATAACCCCATACACCATATCCAGCGTTATTAATTAAGATTGTTACATTATCTTTTGCAACATCATTAAATAATTTTTCACAATTCTCTAAATTACTTAAATCATAATTAATCATTTTAATTGTTTGTGCTGAATATTTTTGTTGTAAAGTTGTAATAGGGCTTGTATCACGAGCGACGGCAATAACATTATAACCAAGTTTTAATAATTCTTCGCAATAACAATATCCTAATCCTTTACTAGCACCAGTAACAACAGCTCATCCTAAATTATTATTTGTTTTTTTCATTGTTGTCCTGTCCATTTTCTAATTTTGGTTTTTTAATAACTGTCATATCAAATAATGTTTTAAGATTTAAGAAAATATAATTTCCTGCTGCTGCTAATGATAATACCGTAGCTAAATACATTGGAATCATAATAATTTGGTTCACTCAACCAAATTCATCTCATTGTCCTGTTTGTAAAGAATGGCCATTAAACATACGAAAACCAATAAAAAACAAAACTGTCATTCCAAACATTTCCATTGCTGCTCGCACTCGTCCTAATTGATTAGCAGCCATTACTACTTTTTGTGTTGCTAAAATTTGGCGAACAACATCAATTACAAAATCACGGGCAATTAACAACACTACCATTCAAACTGGAATAATGTTTGCACAAGCAAACACAATTAAAACAGTATTTGTTAATAATTTATCTGCAATTGAATCAAAAAATTTCCCAAATGTTGTCACTTGATTATAACGACGAGCAATAAAGCCATCTAATAAGTCAGTTAAACTAGCAATAATAAATAAAATCCCAGCAATTAAATAACTAATTGGCAATGAATAAGTAACATTATCTCCTTTAATTGTTAATCATTGATCTCATCCATTATATAAGGAACTATTTTCAAATGGAACAATTACCATTAAAGCAATAATAACTGGGATTAAAAAAATCCGAATTAATGTAATACGATTAGCTCAATTCATTTTAAGTCCTCTTTTCTAAAGATATCTTATCTTGCTATGTTAATATTACTTACATATTATATTATATAAATGTATAATATTAAAGAAAGTTTATGAGGTGAGAAGAAAAATGGTTAAAGAACTAGTACAATTACTTCAACAAAAACAAATGACAATTGCAGCATATGAATCAATAACAGGCGGCCTGTTTAGTCATTATATAACTAATGTTCCAAATGCTAGTCAAGTTTTTTTAGGCAGTATTGTCACTTATACCAATAAAATTAAAATTAAAGTTGGCCATGTTTCTCAATCAATAATTACAAAATATGGTGTTGTTTCAAAAGAAACAGCTGAAGCAATGGTTTTTGCTTGTCAAAAACAATTTAATAGTGATATTGCCGTAAGTTTTACTGGTAATGCTGGTCCAGGTCAATTAGACAATTTACCAATTGGAACGGGATTTGCAACTATTCTTTTTCAAAACGAAGCAACAACATTCGCATTAACATTTAATCCAAATTGATCACGAAAACAAATTAAAGTTGCAACTGTTACAACAATAATTAAACATTTACAACAAATTTTAGAAAAAGAACAAGGAATTAATAGTAAAAAAGGATAAAAATAAACAGAAAGGAGAATAAAAAAATGGAAGATAATAAACCAGTTCCTCCTCAAACGAAACCTCTTGACCAAGATGAAATTTTAAAAAATGTAATGAAAGAAATTGAAAAAACATATGGTAAAGGAGCTATTATGAAATTGGTAGTAAGAAAAAAGTTGATTTTTTATAAAAAATATAAATAAAGTAATTAAATATAAATTAAAGTAATCGCTTATAAGAGCGATTTTTTTATTTGCATTATTCATCAGATAGTATCTTTAAAATTAAAAATTAACCTATTTTCCCTACAAATTAGTTAATTTTTATAATTTCCTTTCTGTGATTTATTATATTTTTTCGGTTTATTAATAGAGATAATGAGATATTTAAACAACTAATAATATCATTTTTAATAAAGGTACTATCTGATGAATAATGCAATACTAAAACTTAATATTTTGATGCTTAAAGATGGATAACTCATCTATGACACGAAGCCTTAAAGAAAGTGTGAAAGCGATTGGATTTACTACTCCTATTTATTTCTTTAATTCTCGGCGGGGTTAGTAGCCCGCGAAATGTCAGAGCGTGTGTTTTTGGCTTGTTTCATAAAAAGAGTGCTGTTAAACCGAAAAAAACAATATCGGACACTAAAAAACAAGAGGGAGGAGCTCCAAAAGGTTATTTTCTTTATTTAAAGTTGTGTAGGGATGGATGAAGCGTAATTAATAACTGGATAAGCTGTTTTTTTTGTTTATTTCCGTGGGGGGTAAACTCTATCAAAATATCCTATCCGCCCCCGCTCACCCCCGAAGTGAAGCGGGCGGCGAAGTAATTAAATACTAAAATAAATTATCTAATAAATATCAAAATATTAACCAATAAAGGAATACTATGTTTTTTTACAGAAAGGAAATTATAAAATGAAAACATTACACGAAATGATAAAAGATTTAACAGAAATTGATGTTGAACAAGATAAAATAAGTGATTATTTAGAAGAAGAAGTATTATATTTACTAGGTGTTGATTTATCTTATGCTGATTTACGTTGGGTTAATTTAACTAATGCTAATTTAGATAAGGTTAAAATTACAAAAAAACAATTAGAACAATTAACTGTTACTGTTATTGAGGAGGATGAATAATGAATATAACAGAATCAATTAAATTTAACAAACTTAAAGAAGAAAATGAAGCACTTAAAAATGAAATTACAGAATTAAAACAACAACAATTATATAAAAAAGATATATGAATAGATTTTATTCGTTGTGAAGAATGTGAAGAAGAAATAGAAATATCAGGATTAACAAAAGGAATTAATAAAATTACAAGTGAATTTGAGCACTTTGATGAATGCATGACTAAAATGTACGAAGATTTAACAATATTGTAGAATAGATAATTCTAAATATGACAAATTACCTAGTAAGGATGTGAAATATGAAAAAGTTAAATAAAAAAACTATTAATAAAATAAATGAATTAATGCTCAGAAGTTATCTAGTTTCATTTGAAGATATTACTGATGAACATTGAGCATTAGGTAAAACTAATTAATGAAAGGATTATTTATAATGTCAGAATATAAAAGTAAATATATTAATAAAACTTGAGATGAAATAACAACATCTTTTGATTGAGTTAATTGTCAACCTATTGATTGTCGTATTTCACATCATAAAAAACATTATGATTTGGAATGTTTAGAATGAGCAAAAATGTACTTAAATTTATTTAAAGACAAGTGAAATCTTATTGCTTCTTATATGGAACATTACAAAATTAACGATATTTTAGATTTAGCATCAGATGGATGAAAAATATTATAATTTGAGAAAAAAATAAATCAAGTAAATTAAAATATATTATTGCAATTGACCCTGCTGGAATTGGACAAACTGGTATTATTATTTATAATTTTTTGAAAAAGAAAATAATTAATAATATTACTTTTAGTTCTAATTCTGAAGAAGAAGCAATAAATAATATGTATTTAATATTAAATGATTTTAAAAATAAAATTTGTTCTTATTTAAGCAAAGTTATTGTAATAATTGAAGATTACCAACTTCATAAAGGTTTAAAAATAAAAAACCCATTATCTACTCCTAAATTTATTGGTGGTTTAAAAGTTTTATGTAAATA
>NZ_PUUH01000317.1:0-4523 GCF_002968355.1 Spiroplasma sp. ChiS
ATCCCAGCAAATAATTCTATTACTTTAATCATAATAACCTCTTTTTATTCTTCTTTATCGATTATTTTTACTTTGCCAGTTTTTTCGTCAATTATGACATTATCGCGATATCCTTTTTCGGTTTTGTGTTCTTTATTGTGGCATTTCATACATAATAGTTCTAAATTTTTTCAAGCAAAAAGTTTATCAATGTTTCAATTAATAAAATCTTGATCGGTAATATATTCTTTGTGATGAACAAATAATAGTTCTAAATTTTTTCAAGCAAAAAGTTTATCAATGTTTCAATTAATAAAATCTTGATCGGTAATATATTCTTTGTGATGAACAATAACGCCATTAACTATATATCTTTTTTGATAACATCGTTCACATATTCCCATTTTGCTATTAAAATAATCGTTTCTTATTTTTACTCATTTTTTATTGCGATAAAATTTATGTCTAATTGGACGATTTTTATCATAATCTTTTCAATTATTTTTCATTTTCTTAATCAGAAAACATTTCATCAACAGTTTTAACATTTTTATCATCATCATTTATTTCATTAMTGCTAAATTCTTGTTCTAAATTTAGATTTAATTCATCTTTTTTGTTATTTAATTCAATAACATTGTTATCTTCTTTATTTTTTATGTTAGGATTATCACTAAACTCTTTGCTGTTATTAATAATTATTGCTTGATCATGTTGATAGGCTTCTTGCATTTCAACTGACATAATACCTCATTTTCTTAAAAGTTGGGTTAATACTGTTTTAAGTGCCATTCCCTCATAACTTCCAGCCGTAAATTTTCCGTAAGTTTGATAATTATTAGAATATGTTTTAAAATGATTTTCGCATTTTTCTTTACTTCAATATAAAGTTTTTTTATAACCATTTAGTAGTTTAAAAAACGCAACATATCCGATTGTTTCTTTTTTTTGTTCGCTCATTTTTGTTGGTTATTCATTTAAAATTGTATTCTTGTTCTAATTCATCAAAATTTAATAATTCACCTTGTTTTACTTCTATTGCGTTTATTGTTAAATATTTTCCTGTTCGGATTGCTAACTGAATATAACCCTTATAACCAATTTGCAACTGYCCTTTTCCATTATATGGAACAATATAGGCATATCCTAAGTTARRATCTAACGGTAAATCTAATAACATTGCTTTTACACAAGCAGATAAAACACTCATTAAATTTATTTTTTCTTTATCAAATAAATTGGGATTATTATTATAAATTGTTAAGATATTTTTACGAAATAAATTAATTTCTTTCTGATTTGTTAATTTTTCATTAATTCAATTATTAACTTTTGAATTATTTAATATTAATTCAATTTTATTATTCATTTTATTTTTTCTCCTTTTTTATTTTTCACAAATAACACAAATAGCAATTATATTTATGTAATTTTGTAAAAAAGCATAATTTTATATTTTTACATTTTAAAAAATGATTACGATATTTATTACATTTTTTCATTATATTTTTTTCTTTCTAAAATTAGATCTAACTTATCATCTTTAYAAATAACTAAATTATTTTCACCATAATTTTTTTAAAATATTTTCATTCCCAAGTTGAATTAATATTGACATCTTCAACATCAATACCAGTTATATATTCACCAAAATAAGTTTTACATGGTTGTTTACCTTTTTCAGAACGATAACATAAAATATATTTATTAGTTTTCATATTTAATCTCATAAAATCGCATCATCATTATTTTCAAATGATTTATTTGATTCTATTTCTTCTAAACGAATATTTCTTGTTGCTGATTGGGTTTGATTTATTTTGGTTGGTGTTATGGGAGGTGTACTATTTTTTAAATTATTATTAGTTTGTAAAAATTGACAACTATAAACTCTTACTGTTCACTGTATTTTATTTTCTTTGTCTTTAAAAGACTGTAAAATACCTGTAATTGCAATTTGACTACCTTTTTGACAATATTGTTGTAATACACTTGCTTGTTTATTTCAAACTTGACAAGGAATAAAATCAGTTTCTTTTTGGGTTGAATGTGGTCTTGTTACTGCTAATTGAAACATGGCATATTCTTTACCATTTTGTGTTCTTTTAATTTCAATATCTTTTGTTGTTCTACCAATGGCAATAAATTGATTCATACTAATATTCCTTTCTAGTATTTTGGTTTTTTATTTTCTTTGTTGCATTTAAAACAATAACCTCAATATTTTAATTTGGGACAATATTTTTTAATTTTCATAGTTTCTTTTCTCCTTATTAGAATTATTTTTTAAAAATGTATGCATTATTTCTTGTCATTCTAACTTTAATTGATTGGTAATATTGAAACGATTTATATTAACGCCATTTTCGTTAATTATTCAAATTTCACCAATATTACTAGTAAAAATATTATTTTTTTCAAGTAAATAATTATATGCTGTAATTTGTATTTTTGCTTTATTAATTTTTTCAGCATTAAAGTATTTTCAAGTTTTAAAATCAACAACAATAGCTTTGTTATTTTCACTATTATTATTTTCAACTAATAAATTAATCATCTTTACTATTTCCTTTTTCTTTTTTAGGTTTTAAATTCTTTTTCAAAATATCAATATCAAATAACTCCAATCGTTCTTTAACGCTTAATTTTGTAATTTCTGACCAATAATATTCTTTTTTGTCAATAATTTCATCATTTTTTAAATCACGAACAAACTTTAATCATTGACTATCGTACTTATTGGCAAATTCAAGCGGAATAATTATTTTAAAAAACCGAATTCCTAACCCAACATCCGACTTATGTTTTGTTCGTTTACCTTCTGCTGTTCGTTCTACTGATTTTGTTTTTCAAATTTCATAATCGGTAATATCTTGGAAAATACCAATTCGCATAATAAAGAAACGATTAAAAAAATTAAACCCTTTCTTAATAACTGGTTTTTTCAATGAAATTGGAATAATAATTCCACTTGCTAACTGGCGAATATTGTTTCAAATCATACCTTCACGCTGAGCAGTAAACAACGCACGATTACCAAAATGTCTCGCTAAAACAATTCACGGTATTTTACCACTATGAACTTTTTTCTCATCGTGAGCACTAGTTCCATCAATATACAAATAACTTTCATCAAATAAAATAACACTATCATCTGGGGGAACCGGTTTTGTTCTATCGGTAAAATCTAAATTTTTAAATGTTAAAACTTTAACTTTATCATCTTCTAACGGATAATTACTATAAATTTCATCTGTTAATAATTTCATAGTTTGCGATAAATAAGTTAAAAGTAATGTTTTACCGGTCCCTAACTTCCCAATAATAACTGATAACGGATTATTTCAAACAAAATTTACTAACCGAAAAGCGTTTAACTGATAAAAAAATATTTTTTCACAATCATTACACAAAATAAACACACTGCAAAGCAAACAACAATCAAAATACTAAACCAACACAATACAAAGAAATTATCCAAAGTAATAAATCAATTAAATTAAACAAAAGCATTGAACCACTAATATAACAATAGTTTTTTAAAAAAAATATAAACTTTTTCATTATTTAAAATACCCAACTATTTTAAAAACCATTCATAATAAAAACCAAGTTAAAAACAAAATCACAATTCAAACACCAACCATTAAAGTTAAATATTTATTTCGCGTTAAATTCCACATTATAATACTTTCAACATTCGTTTTATCTATAAACAAAAAGAAATGAATGAAAAACTCTTTTAATTTAATTCAATCATTTTGCATTTTTAAAAACTCCATATTTTTTGAATAAGTTTAAAAAACATTCCAAAAAACAAAACAATAAATAACACAAACGATATAACATATAAAAACTCAGGGGCATTTGAACCAATAATATAACTAACAAATTGAACTCAATAATCATATAAACTCATTTAATTTAAACTTTCTAAATCATTAATTAATTCTTGTTCTTTTTCAACACTTCAATTTGTTAAATTATTATTGTTATTATTTGCTTTTACTTTTTTACGTTCACTTAAAAATAACGCTTTTTTCATTTTAGTAAAGTAATTTTGTTTATATTGATTATATAAATTGATTAATTCTGTTCCAGTTAAATATTTTCAAATATGACGTTTTAAATTTTCATCATATTTTACAATAGGATAAGAATTATCATAAATCAAACCTATTGCTACTTGCTATGAATGTTTTTCACTCCGATAAATAAACTTATTACTCAACCAAAAACCAATATGGCGATTATGATTGGGTAAATTAATAAAACTTGCTTTTTCTGTTGTAAAAGGTATAAATTCCTTACTAATAAAATAATTTTCTACATTCTGATTTTTCTTAACAAAATTACTCAATTTTATCATCTCCTCGTCTTACTGGTCTTAACATTGTACCTTTTCCTAATACTCCATTATTAATAATTTCTAACGGTAATAATTGTTTCTTAAATACTTCAACTCTAAATTCTACCTTAATTTCAAAAATATATTTTATATACATAATAATCACAAAAATAATACCTATAAAAGCATATACAGA
>NZ_PUUH01000318.1:0-37914 GCF_002968355.1 Spiroplasma sp. ChiS
ATATTTTATAACCATAAATTTTATTAAATTTCAAAAATGATATTTTAATTAATTTAGCTAATTTTGAAATATTTTATAACCATAAATTTTATTAAATTTCAAAAATGATATTTTAATTAATTTAGCTAATTTTGAATCTCACTTATTAAATTTTTGCATACCATTGTTAAATCACTTATAATATCATTATTTAGAAATATTTAAAATATGAGTTAAATATTTAATCGTGTATTTTTTCTTCAAGGACCAAACCGCTCAAAATTTCATTTTCTTCGATTTGGTTAAATACTTTTTTATATCTTGTATCATTTCTATATATTTAATTAGTTGGACCCTTTCTAGGAATTAAATTATCTTCATTTGTGATTTTAATTCATCTGCTTAAAGTTTCCTTTGCAATAGTAAATTTTTTTATTGTATTCATATACCCATTTTTATGATAATATTTAATAATTTTTATTTTTTCTTCTTTTGTTTATCATTTTCCCATAATAAAAGAACATCTCCTAATAAAATATTACACTCTTTTTAAGAGTTTACTTTATTATAGATGTTCAAAGAATTAAGACCTTTTTAAATGATTTATATATTTTTTTCAGCTGATTTTTCATTTCTGATGTAAATTCCATATTAAAATTTCCTTATTATTTTAATTATTAATTAAACCATTTATTTTAAAAATATAATTAAATTCCATATTAAAATTTCCTTATTATTTTAATTATTAATTAAACCATTTATTTTAAAAATATAATATTTTTAAAATCATTTACAATATTTACCTTATCATATTTATTTAAAATTAACAATATTTTTTAATTAATAATTATTTTTATTTAATTTTTTATTTGTTATTTTTTGTTTTAAAATAAAGTGTCAATATCTAGCTAAAATTTCGTAAATTTATTTAATTGATAATTGTTTCATAGTATATCTTTCAGTTAATGGATTATTTGATTTGGGTTTATGAGCTTTAGATTTTGGTAATGTTTTTTCTGTATTTTTAACTGTTGGAATATATTCTAATAGATTATAAATTTTGTTTTCATACTTAAGATACAATGTTTTATCAAATGCATTAATTATTGTAACATTTGTTTTTGAATTAAAAACTTTTAGTTTTTTATTATCATAAGTTAAGTACTTTTTATTTGCATAACTAATTGATGATCCATTATCTGTTCTTATTGTTGAAGTTATTGATAAAAGTAAATTAATTTTGTCACTTTCTGGTGCATCAACGAAAGCAGAATTGTTATAATCAATGGGAAGAGCAAAGTGTTTATTGAATTTAGTCAGAAATTCTTTTAAGAACTTATTTGCTTCTTCAAGAGTAGTTACTTTTGCAAGACCTAATTCATTTTTTAGACGATCTTGTAAAGTACCTCATAACCGTTCAATTCGACCTTTTGCTTGAGGAATTGAAGTAGTTATGATTTCGACACCTAATTCATTACAGCATCTGCTGAATTGAGTAAATGTGTCTTTTTCTTAGTTTTTACTATTATTTTTTAATAAGTAAAAATTGTTCGCTTATCTGTATAAAATGTCATAGGAATACCATAGTTTTTTAAAATTTGATATAAAACATTATAATAACCATTTAAGGTTTCTTGATAATCAAAATATAATCCAACAACTGTATTTGTTGCATCATCAATAGCACCATGTAAAAATATTTTAGGATGATTTATTCCTAGTCATAAATGTTCACTAGCATCAGCTTGTAATAATTCCCCAAAATATTTGTGGCGTTCTCTTAAAGGATGTGATTTATCTTTTTTTCTTAATTTTTGTTTTCTAGGAGATTTTATTTGATTTAGAGACATTAAGTTGTACAAAACTGAATAAGAAATTTTTATTTTTTCATTTTCAAGTAATTTTTCTTTAAAATGTATAAAATTAAAATCAATATATTTAGTTTTGTAAAGATTAAGAATATTTTCACAAATTTCTGGTTTTGTTTTGTTATATGCTCTTCTACCACGTGAATGATGGGCAAAGGAAGTCATATTTTGTGTATCATAAATTTTCATTAATTGTTCAATTCTACGAATAGACAAATCTAAAATTTTAGCAGCACGTTTTTTTGTTATTTCATTATTAATAACTTTTCCAATAGTTTTATATTTATGTTTTTCTGTCATTGTTAATTTTCTTTCCATAGTTATCACCAAATTAATAATATAAATAATTGTGAAATTTTTGCTAGATAACTATTACGAAATTATCACAAGATAAGGACATTTGTTTTAAAATAAAGTTGTTTTTTTATTTTTTTATTGTTATAATTAATTAGGCATTTATTCTATTATATAGAGTATGCTTAAATGTGGTAGTAATGTTAACATTACGTTTGGACCACAGCGAGAATTTAATTAAAAGGAGGAAATTGCTCGTGGCAAGAATTACAAGAATTGCAAAATTAGAATTTCAAGCAGGACAAGCAAAACCAGGGCCAGAATTAGCTTCATTAGGAATTAATATGCCTCAATTTTGTACACAGTTTAATGATGCAACAAAAGAACGAATGGGTGATGTCGTTCCAGTTGTTATTACTGCTTTTGATGATAAGACATTTAAATTTGAATTAAAAACAACACCAGCCGCAATTTTATTAAAAAAAGCAGCAAAAATCCAAAAGGGGTCAGCAAAGGCAAAAAATGAGAAAGTAGCAACGATTTCAGTTGATGAAGTTCGTAAAATTGCGGAATATAAACTTATTGATTTAAACGCAAATGATGTTGAAGCAGCAATGAATATTATTGAGGGAACTGCTCGTAATATGGGGATAGTTGTTGAAGGTATGCCAAGTAAAAAGGAAAAAAACTAAGGATGGCAAAATTTGGTAAAAAATATAACAAAGCTGCTGAATTAGTTGACAAAAATAAGGTATACCCAATTGTAGAAGCAATTGAATTAGCAAAACAAACTGCAACAACAAAGCTTGACTCAACCGTTGAAGTTGCCTTTAATCTAAATGTTGATCCACGTCATGCTGACCAACAAATTCGTGGAGCTGTTGTGTTACCAAAAGGAACAGGAAAAACACAACGAATCTTAGTTTTAACAAATAGCAAGGAAGCTGATGCTAAAGCAGCGGGTGCTGATTTTGTTGGTGGTAAAGATTTAATTGAAAAAATTAAAAAAGAAAATTGATTTGATTATGATGTTATTATCGCAACACCAGATATTATGGCAGAATTAGGAAAAATTGGGAAATTATTAGGCCCAAAAGGATTAATGCCAAACCCTAAAACAGGAACAGTTACTCCAGATGTTGCTAAAGCAATTGGTGATGTTAAAAAAGGAAAAGTTGAATACCGTGTTGATAAAAATGGAAACATTCATTCAATTATCGGTAAAGCATCATTCAAAGTTGAAGCTTTAAAAGCTAATTATGATGTAATTTATGAAACAATTCGTAAGGCAAAACCAGCAGCTGTTAAAGGAGCATATATTAAAAATATTGCTATAACAACAACAATGGGACCAGGAATTAAAGTTTTAATTGAATTATAATTAATATAAAAAAAGAAAAGATTAAAAACTGTTAATCTTTTCCTTTTTTTGTTTCTTTTTAGTTCTTAATGAAAATAATGCTAAATAACTAACTAAAGTTGAAATACCATAAATCCCAATGCTTGAAAAGATTACTAATAACGGTGCTAAAACTGGATGAAGATAGGGGTTTAAAATTTTATAACTATTTCATCACATTATTCTTCCATTTGTTGGAGCATAACCATGGTATTCAACATATATCACTAGTCTAGTCTAGTTCATGAAAATACAATATATAAAATTGGTAATATTAAACTAAAGTAATTAATTCTTTTAATAAAATATTTAAAATCTTGTTGCTCATAATATGAAAAAATACCAAATAAAATAAATGCAATGATTGGTGTTATAAAGTGAATGTTAATTGTAATAATGTTTTTTAAAAGTGAATTTGTAAAAATAAATCCTTTTCCAAGAAATAATTGTTTAATAACATCTGGTCAAAAGACAAGAACAATAACAATTGAATATGTTGCTAAAAAAATACAATTAAAAATAAATTTTTTAAACTCTGAAGGTTCATTTTTATATCCTATCCTTGCAAGAAAAACTATGGCATAAATTACGCAATATAAGGCATACCAATTTGTAAAAGCAACAAATAATCATGCAATTAATTGATCAATTGTGTTTTCACTATGTCTATTTTTATTTGGTTTAAAATAATCATAATTAAGCATTCTATCACATAAATCTATGATAACACCAGAGATAGGCACAATAATTAAGAAAGCTATTAAAGTTATAATTATTATTTTTAAATTTTTACTATACTTTGATAATTTATACATTTACGCCTCTTTATATATTAGATTTTATATAAATTATTATAATACTATATCATAATTACAGATTAAACTACTATGTAAAACAAAAATTAAATATTTTATATTTCTAATTTTAAAATAGTTTCTTCTTAAAAATTTAATTCTTGAATTTACCAAAATTTTTCATTTTTTATGTTATTATTTTTAGAAATTGATTATAATATTAAATATTAATAGTACAAAAAGTACACTAGGCATTATTTAAAAAACTATGAAAGGAAAAAATACAATGCATTTATATTTACAAGCCAATGTTGGTACAGCAGTCGTTGATACTTTAAAAGTACGGGGTTTTTGAAGTGCAATTATTGCAACAATGTTTTTATTTTTTTAGGTTGGTTTTTAACAAAACGTGGAACCTTTAAAAAAGATTGAGAAACTGTTCTAATTAAAATTGTAATGGTTGTTGGATTACCATGTTTAGCATTTGATGGTTTTATGGCTGATACAACAGTTGAACAAGTTAAAACACAAGCAGCGATTTTATTAGTCGAATTTTTATTCTATATTATTTTAGGAATTGTAGCAAAATATTTTTATATTAAATATGAGCAAGATGTTCGTGATACGTTAGCAATGTGTACGGTTTTTGCATCAACTACTTTCTTTGGAATTCCAGTTGTTACCGCTTTATTTGAAGCCGGACAAGCAACATTACCAGCTAATATCTTTAATATTCCTTATCGAGTATTTTTATATTCACTAGGATTTATTGTTATGAGCAAACCAACGCAAGGACAATTAGCAACTATAGCCGAAACAAAAACAGAAACAATTGTTGATGCAAAAATAGATCCAACTGGATATGCTCAAGTAAAAACTGAAATATGAGCTAAAAAAATGGCAACTGTTAAGGCAAATTTAAAACAAATTTTTGCTAATCCAATCTTAATTGTAACAATTATTGGATTTATCTTTTGAGTAACACAATTAATTCCAGGAATTGAAATTGTTCCTGATCAAAATAAAATTGGTAGTGGTCGGTTATTCTCACCATTACGATTAGATAATACTTTTTCACCATTATTTAAAATAACAAAAACATTAGAAGGATTATGTACCCCATTAGCATGATTAGCAATTGGGATGACTTTAGCAAAAGGAAAATTGCGTGAAGCAATGCAAGATAAAAAAGTCTGATATGGAATGATTATGAAAGTTATTCTAACACCAATTATTTTTGCTGTAATTGGAAAAGAAACAGGAGTATGAAAATTAAATTCAGTTGGTTTAACTGTTATTGTCATTATGTTAGCTGCACCGCCAGCATCTGTTATTGTGGCATATTCAATAGGATATAAAAAACAACCAATGTTAGCAAGTAATTTAACATTAGTTTCAACTTTATTTTCAATTATTTCGTTACCATTCTGAGTAATTATTACTACAGCAATTGGAGCAACTTCATTATTTACATAAACTTTATTATTACATACTTAGGAGAAAATAAGAATGAATATAAAAATTAAAATGGTTTGTTATGACGTTCGGAAAACCGAACGACCATTTTTTGAAAAACTAAATGAAAAATATGGTTATGATTTAACTTTAATTGAAGAATATTTAACAAAAGATAATATTGAAACAGTTAAAGGACATCAAGCAGTAATGGTTCGTGCAAATTGTGACTGTTATGAAGAAAACTTATTAAAAATGCAAGAATATGGCGTTAAATATTTATTAACAAGAACAGTTGGTTATAATCATATTGATTTAACAAAAGCACATGAATTAGGGCTTAAAATGACTTATGTTCCAGGATATTCGCCTAATGCAGTTAGCGAATTAGCGGTAGCAATGGGAAATGATTTTTTACGTAATTTATTTTATATGGATAATAATGAACGTAAAACAAATTTTAAAGTTGATGATTTTATGTTTGCAAAAGAAATTCGTAATTTTACAATTGGAATTATTGGAACTGGTCGAATTGGTTTTGAAGCAGCAAAAGCTTGACACGGAATGGGAGCTAAAGTATTAGGATACGATATTTATGAAAACGATAGTGTTCGAACAGTTTTAACATATACTGATTTAAATACTTTGCTGAAAGAATCAGACTTAGTTTCATTACATTGCCCATATATTAAAGAACAAAATCATTATTTTGTTAATAAAGAATTTATAGCACAAATGAAACCAGGGTCAGTGTTAATTAATGCAGCGCGTGGACAACTAATAGATAGTGAGGCAGTTTATGAAGCTAAGCTGTTAAGTCAAATAAATTAAAAGGTGTTGGATTAGATGTATTAGAAAATGAGGGTGATGTTTTTTTCAAGATTTTAATGAAAATATAACACCAGATAATATTACAAATAAATTAATTACCTTATATCCACGAGTAATTATTACACCGCATATAGGATCTTATACTGATGAAGCTGTTAAAAATATGATTGAAACAACATATGAAAATTTAAAAGAAATTTTAGCAAATGGTGAATCAAAAAATAAAATATAAAATAAATTTTTAAAAAGTAGAGTAAACTCTACTTTTTATTATTTAAAATAACTTTTAATAACAAAATAACAAAATAAATAAAATTATTGTATAATTTATTTAGTAAAAAACTATGATTTCTATTTATTTTTTTATTTTATATTAACTAATAAAACTTGTGGGGCGACAAAAAAAGAAAGGCGAGGTATGTTTTGTCATGCAAGAAAATGGACAGCAAATAATTTGTGATGAATGTCAGTTTAAATTTAAATCTTTTTATAGACAATGAAAATTAAATAATAATAACAATAAGTTATTTATTTTTCGTGTACAAAAAAAGTATCAAACATTAAGTAAAAATGTTGATTTGAGTGAATTAATTCCAGACTATGCTTTTGTTTGTAATTCAACTTGGTTTGCTCTTTATAGTATTAAAAAAATTCAACGAATGAGAACCAATACAATAAGAAAATTAAATTTCAAACAAGGTACTTTATTAATTAAATTTTATTGATATCGGATTTTTATTAACGGAATTATACAAACTCGTTGATATAATTTTCCACGAGTATAATATGAGATGTTTTTTAATTTGTAAACTGTAAATGCAAGTGTAATAAATCTATTGATTTAGTAATAACAGATACTTTAAAAATGATATAACATTTTAGAGAGTTAACTATAAACATAAATGAAAGGAATGAATATAGATATGAATAAATTACTAAATTTGTTAAGTACAATAACAATTAGTGTAATGTTCATGCCATTGGTAATTGCTGAAAGTTTCTATTAATCACAAAATATTAGAAATAAAAAGCAAACTGAAAACCCACAGCCTAGCCCATCGCGAATTTCGCTATCAACTGTAATTACAAACCCTGACTTAGGAGAATTACCCAATGAATAATTCCAAAACAATTCTGGCTAGATTAAGGGAATGCAACCCGAATGTAAACATAGAAGATATAAAATTATCGCATAGTTATTATGATCATACTTATTTTTATTTTCATATTTCTGCAAAACCAAATTCTCAATACTTTGGCTGAGAAATTGTTAATTTTTCTATTTTTCAAAAAAAATCCATATTAACTGTAATTACAAACCATGACTTAGGAAAACTACCCAATAATGACTGCGAAACAATTCTGGCTAGATTAAGGGAACGCAATCCGAACGTAGATATAAAACAAATAATAGTGACTTTTGTTAGTGACAATCAAGATGGCAGTCAATCATGAAAAATTAGTCTCCGTTTAAATTCAATTTATTATGGCTCAAATAATATTCGTTCTGCAAACAATTATGAAATTTGAAATAACTAAAATAAAAAGAAAATTTCTTAATAGAATTTTAACATAATTTTTTATCTCTACTTTATTTTAGATGTTCATTTTTGAATTGATTTGCTGCACTTGCATTTACAGTTTACAATTTTATAAAATGAACAAAGATAAAATAATTACTTAAGTTTGTTGCTTATTTATAGAAAATAATGTTTTATAACAAAAAGTCTAGTTAAAATGCAACAATTTTCCATTTTTCGGTATATAATAAAAATAGTTTTAGTAGAAAGAGAAGTGAGGATTTTTTATTATGTCAAAAAAACTGCATGGGATAGGTGCTAGTAATGGAATTGCGATTGCCAAAGTTTTTAAGTTAGAAGAACCAAAATATGAAATTTCGAATAATACGGTTTCTGATTCAGCAAAAGAAATTAAAATACTAGAAGCAGCAATGCAAAATGCAAACACAGATATTGAAAAACTACAAAAGATTGCCTTAGAAAAATTAGGGGCAGAAAAAGCAACAATTTTTGAAGCACATAAGGAAATTTTGCGTGATCCAGCAATGATTGATGAAGCAAAAAATATTATTATTAAGAGTAATAACAATAATGCAGCATATGCAATTCATACTGTTGCTCAAAAGTTTATTACAATGTTTGCAAGTATGGATGATCCATATTTTAAAGAACGTGCAGCAGATGTTAAAGATGTAACTGATCGTTTAATTAAGTATATTTTAAATGTTCCGGTATTAGATTTAGCAACTATTCATGAAGAAGTTATTATTGTTGCTGAAGATTTAACACCTTCACAAACAGCACAGTTAAATCCTAAATTTGTTAAAGGATTTAGTTGTGATATGGGAGGGCGTACTAGCCATGCTGCAATTATGGCCCGTAGTTTAGAAATTCCAGCCGTATTAGGATTAAAAGATATTACGAAACAAGCAAATCATCATGAATTAGTTATGATTAATGGGACAACAGGAGAAGTTATATTAAATCCAATGTCAACAGAGGTTAAAACTTGGACAGCAGAAAAAGAAAAATTTTTACAATTACAACAAGAATTATTGGCTTTTAAAGATAAGCCAACGGTTTCAAAAGATGGATATCAAAAATTTGTTTTAGAAGGAAATATTGGAGCGCCAAAAGATGTTCAAGGTGTTTTGGATAATGGTGGTCAAGGAATTGGTTTATTTAGAAGCGAGTTCTTATATATGGATAATGACCATTTCCCAACTGAAGATGAGCAGTATGAAGCTTATAAAGGTGTCTTAGAAGGAATGCAAGGACGCCCAGTTATTATTCGAACATTAGATATTGGTGGCGATAAAAAATTATCGTATTTTAAATTTCCAGAAGAAATGAACCCATTTTTAGGATATCGTGCAATTCGTCTTTGTTTAGATAAAACAGATGTTTTTCGAACACAATTACGTGCTTTATTACGTGCAAGTGTTTATGGCAAAATCGGAATTATGTTTCCAATGATTGCAACAATTGATGAATTTAATTCTGCAAGAAAAATTACCTTAGAAGAAAAAGCAACTTTAATTAAAGAAGGACATAAAGTTGCAGATAATATTGAAATTGGAATGATGATGGAAATTCCAGCAGCAGCAATGTTAGCTGATCAGTTTGCAAAACACGCTGATTTCTTTTCAATTGGAACCAATGATTTAATTCAATATACAATGGCAGCTGATCGAATGAGCCAATTTGTGGCGTATTTATATCAACCATATAATCCATCTGTTTTACGCTTAATTAAAACAATTATTAACGGTGCCCATAAAGAAGGAAAATGGGTTGGAATGTGTGGCGAAATGGCTGGAGAAGAGCAAGCAATTCCGCTTTTAATGGGAATGAAATTAGATTACTTTTCAATGTCTGCAACAAGTATTTTAAATGCTCGTCGAATTATTAGCAAATTAGAAGTTTCGGCAATGGAACAATTAGTAACAGAAGCATTAGAATGCCAAACAGCTGATGAAGTTTTAGCTTTAGTTGAAAAAAGTACAAAAAATGCTTTAAAGGCCTAAATTTTTGATAAAATAACACTATATAGTGTTTTTTTTATTAAAATAGGTGGTTTAAATGATAAATCTAAATACTCATGCAATAATTGATCTTCCGTTACCAGTTTTAATTACTTTAGTTGTTGCTTTTGCGGTATTATCAATTATTAGTGGGGTTTGATATTGAAGACAATGGCGTAAAACACGGCGTAATTCTAAAAATGATAATTTTACAGTTAAACAGAAGTTAATAATTTGAGCTGCTTTTCAAAAAAATAAGTATTTAATTTTATTTTTATTATGTTTCTTTTGCTTAATTGGTTCTGTTCTGGTCTTAATTAAACAAGTAGTTGGTTTCCCATTGTTTTAAAAATAGCACATAAATTTAATAATTTTATAGTATACTAAATATAGATGACAAAGTTGTCTGCTTAATAAAAAAAGGAGAAGAAAAGATGGGATTATTTAGTAAAAAACCAAAAGAACTTGAAATAATTGCCCCTGTAGATGGTGAAGTTATTGCTTTAGATAAAGTTGAAGATGAAGTATTTTCACAAAAAATGTTAGGTGAGGGTTTAGCAATTAAACCAAGTGCTGGTAATTTTATTGCTCCAATTGCTGGAAAATTAATTACCGTTTTTCCGACAGGTCATGCTTATGGAATTAAAAGTAATAATGGTGTTGAAATGTTATTACATATTGGAATGGATACAGTTTCATTAAATGGAAAAGGATTTGATATTCAAGTAAAACAAGATGATAATATTAAACAAGGGGATTTATTATGTAATGTTGATTTAACTGTTTTAAAAGCTGAAAATGTACCAAGTTTAGATACGCCAATTGTTTTTACACCAGAAACAATGAGCGGTAAAACAATTAATATTGTTAAAACAGGAAATGTTAAACAAGGAGAAATTATTGCTGTTATTAAATAGGAAATAATTTTAAACTAATAAGTGATTTATAAAGTAGAAATCACTTTTATTTTTGCTTTATAAGGTATATTCTGGAGTGTTTTTGCTATAATTGTTAAGAAAGGAAAAAGGTCAAATGGTAAAAATAGTTTTAATTGCGATTGTTTTTTTCTTATATTATTACTGAGTCTTTTCTTCAACAGGAGCAATTTTAGCCGAATTTTTAAAAATTCGAACTAAAAATATTTATTTTGGAATGATTATGGGTTTTTTCTTTTATTTTGCTGTTATTTCTTTTTTGCTAATTCCATTAGAATTTATTCCTAATTTACGTTATATTATTTTAGTTTATTCATTATTGTCAATTAATATTTTATATTCATTATTTTTGTTATTATTTATTCGTTATTGATTTAATATTAATTTATGGGATTGAAATCACGCCATTTTTTTTGTTGCATTTGGTGTTTTTATGACATTATACTATGCTAAAAATTATTTTATTGCTCCTTCAGGTTCAAACATTACTAATAGTTATATTTTAAGTTTTTACTTTTTTGATTCAGTTGATAATAATATTATTTTTAAATTAAATCCAAATGTTACCGTTGCTAAAGTTCAAGCTTTAGCAACATTATCTTGATTTACGAATGTTTCAGTTTGGTTTGTGATGACTGGGATTGATCCAAATGATATTATTTGAAATTTACTAAATATTTTAGATGCAATGTTATTTGCTTCAATTTTTGTAACATTATTGAGTAATTTTGCTAATAAAAAAAGTAATCGTTTTTTAATTGGTTCTTTATCGCTCCTTGTTTTATCTGCTTCAAAATTGTTAATTTACTATTTTGGATATGATTCATGGCATCAGCAAAATATGTTAACTGGTCTATTTTTTGTCACTTTTATTTTAATGACAATTTACACAAATGAAGAATATCGTAGCCGTAATATGCCATGAATTATTGGTATTATTTTTGCAAGTTATATTACCTTTGAATGAGATGCATCATATATTATGTTATTTATTATTTATGTTTCAACATGAATTAGTATGTTAAAATATAAAACTAATTTCTTAAAAGATATGGTGAAGTTTACCTTATTTTCAACGTTATGTTTTATTTTCTACAATGCGCAAATAAAAAATATTTTATTAATTTTTATTTTTTTAGGATTATTTTTGTTAATGATAATTTTATCATTTTTGTTATATCGTAATTATTCACGAGTACATGATATTGAAATAATGATGTATCTTGGGCAAAAAAAAATATTATTTGTTGTACCAATTATTTTTACCCTAATTTCATTGGTCATTGTTTTAGCAACGAGGGAAAATAATTTAAATTTCTGAACATTAGAAACAATTGCATCAGCTTTATATGTACAGTTAGAATTGGGGCGTTGAGAACCATGAACAAATATTGTCTTTTTAATTATTTCCTTTGTCTTTTTAGGGCTATCTTTAATTTGATTATTGTTTTTTGAACGAATTCCTAATTTTGTTGCAAAAACCCCAATTAATATGCTATCAATTTTAACAGTGACTTTCTTTAATCCGTTAGTTGGGCGTTTTTTAATTTTAATTTTTAATGAACAGGCTTTATTAAACAATGATACGGTTTTTATTGTTGCTTTATTAGTTGCCTTAAATATTAGTGTTTATGCATTGAAAATTAAGCCATTTAAAAAATGGCATTTCAAAAAACCAACAATCCCCCACATTACAACAAGAATCTAAAAATAATAAAATAAAGGAAGATATTATGACTTTTGAGCAAGCAAAAAAACATAGTTTAGTGTTAAAAGAACAATTAGAAAAATGAAATTATGAATATTATGTTAATGATAACCCTAGTGTTAGTGACCAAGAATATGATCGAGCAATGCAAGAATTAATTGCAATTGAACAGCAATATAGTGAATTAATTACAATTGATTCACCAACGCAACGTGTTTCTGGCCAAATTAGTGAAAAGTTTAATAAATATGTTCATACAAGTCCAATGCTAAGTTTAGGAAACGCGTTTAATTATGATGATTTAATTCATTTTGATGAGCAAATTAAAGAATTAACTGGTTTGCCAGAAATTGAATATACTTGTGAATTAAAAATTGATGGATTATCAATTTCATTAGTTTATGATAATAATCTTTTAGTGATGGGGGCAACTCGGGGAGATGGTCTTACAGGTGAAGATGTTACTATTAATATTAAACAAATTAAATCGATTCCCCTTCGAATTGACCAACCAACTTTAATTGTTCGGGGAGAAGTTTATTTATCAGTTGAAGAGTTTAATAAGATTAATGAAGAACGTGTTAAAAATGGTGAATTTGAATTTGCTAATCCTCGAAATGCAGCAGCAGGCACTTTACGTCAATTAGATTCAACAATTGTTGCAAAACGAAAGTTAAATGCATTTTTATATTATTATGTTAATGCTTTACAGGATGGGATTCAATCACAATACGAAGCATTACAAAGATTAGAACAATTGAAATTTAAAACAAATCCTGAATATCGTTATTGTTCAAATATTGCAGCAGTGTGAGCATATATTCAAGAATATGAGCCAAAACGTCATCAGTTAGGTTATGAAATTGATGGAATTGTGATTAAAGTTAATAACTTAAATTTATATAATCGTATTGGTTATACTGCTAAAAATCCAAAATGAGCAATCGCTTATAAATTCCCAGCGGAAGTTGTGGTTACTAAATTGCTTAATATTTTTCCTTCCGTTGGGAGAACGGGGCGCATTACTTATAATGCTGTTCTTGAACCAATTCGTATTGTAGGAACAATCGTACGAGCTGCAACATTACATAATGCTGATTTTATTACTGAACGTGATATTCGGATTGGTGATAATGTCCAAGTTAAAAAAGCGGGGGATATTATTCCAGAAGTAATTAATTATGTTGCAGCTCGTCGCCAAAAAAATGCTCAGAAGTGACAAGAAGCAACGCATTGCCCAGAGTGTAATTCTTTATTAGAACGTGTTGAAGGGGAGGTTGACCAGTATTGCATTAATTCTGTTTGTCCCAAAAAAATTACACGTGGATTAGAACATTATTGTTCACGAAATGCGATGAATATTGAAGGAATTAGTGAAAAAATCATTGAACGATTATTTAAATTAGAATATTTAAAAAGTTTTAGTGATTTATATCAATTAGAACAATACCGCGCTGAAATTATTGAATTAGAAAATTTTGGTGAAAAATCGTTTGAAAATATGATTACTTCAATTAATAATTCAAAAAATAATTCCTTAGAACGATTATTATTTGCGTTAGGAATTCGTCATGTTGGTCAAAAAACAGCAAAATTATTAGCACGACAATTTAAAACAATTGATAATTTAGCTGCGATGAATATTGAACAATTATCAATTATTAATGATATTGGTCCAATTGTAGCAGCTAGTGTTGTGGATTATTTTGCAATTCCAGCTAACCAACAAGAACTGGCTTTATTACGCCAAAATGGGGTTAAAATGGAGTATTTTGCTACTAATCAGCATTTAGCACAGAAGTTTGAAAATTATCGGTTTGTGATTACTGGAGTCTTATCAAAATCACGAGAATACTTTAAAGAATTAATTGAAAGTTATGGTGGACAAGTTTCTGAAAGTGTTAGTGCAAAAACCACTTATTTACTAGCGGGAACTGATGCTGGTAATAAATTAGTAAAAGCACAAAAATTAAATGTTAAAATTATTAATGAAGAAGAATTTCAACAATTATTAAGTAAGGAGGACTAAGATGGCACGAATTACAAAAGAAATGTTACAGATGTTAGCACATGATATTATGCTAGATTTACAAGATGAGGAACTAACTAATTTAAGTCAAGAATTTGATGTTATTTTAAAGCAAATGGATTTAGTACAAAAAATTAATACAACTAATGTTCATTCAATGCATTTTCCATTTGACTTAACAGTTGACTATTTGCGTGAGGATGATGAAATTGATGTTGCTCCACAAGCTGAAATTTTAGCGGCAGCACCAAAAAAAATAGATGATTATATTGTAATTAATAAGGTGGTTAAATAAAATGACATATTATTCAATCAAAGAATTGCATCATCTTTTAGTTAGTAAAAAAATTACTCCATCGCAAATAGTCAAAGATTCTTTTACTAATTTAGCTAAATATCAGGTTTTAAATGCAACTGTAACAGAATTAGAAGCAGAAGCCACAGCTTTGGCAGCAAAGTTAGATCACCTTGTTGTTCCTAAAAATAATTATTTATTTGCATTACCATATTTTGCAAAAGATAATTTTGCAACAAAGGGAATTAAAACAACGGCGAGTTCAAAAATTTTAGAAAACTTTATTCCAAATTATGAATCAACGGTAACTAATATTTTAAAAGAAAACAATAGTATTTTATTAGGAAAAACAGCTTTAGATGAATTAGGAATGGGAGGGCATGGTTTATATGCCTTAACAGGAGATGTTTTAAATCCTTGGGATTTAACCCGGATTACTGGTGGTTCATCATCTGGCTCAGTAGCTTTGGTTGCAGCGGGAGTTGTTCCATTTGCGTTAGGAACAGATACAGGTGATTCAGTCCGAAAACCAGCTGGTTACTGTGGTGGTGTTGGTTTTAAACCAACTTATGGTTTAATTTCACGGTATGGTGTTTTCCCTTATGCCCCATCATTAGATACTGTTGGATATTTTACCCGAACTGTTGAAGACAGTGCAATTGTTTTTGATTATTTAGCACAAGAAGATCGTAAGGATGCAACCTCATTAAAAAGCAAAGAGCAAGATTATTTTAAAAATTTATCATTAGAAAAAGTCAAAAAACAAAAATTTGCTTATTTAAAAAATGCGCATTCAATTCTTCCAGAAGAGATTAGAAATCATTTTGATCATTTATATGAACAATTAACAGCACGCGGCATTAGTGTTACAGCAATTGATTTTCCAGAAGATTTATTAAAAGCATTAATGCCAGTTTATATGGTGATTTCTTTTGCTGAAGCAGTAAGTAGTCATTCAATGTTGGATGGAATTAATTATGGGACAAGAGTTAATGGGGATACTTATCAAGAAGTAATGATGAACTCACGAACTAATGGTTTTGGCCATGTTGTTAAACGTCGTTATGTTATTGGTTCTTATACTTTAACAAAAAATAACCAAACATTATTATTTTTAAAAGCAAAACGAGTAAGACGTTTAATTGTCAATGCTTTAAATAATGTTTTTATAAAATATGACATTTTATTATTACCAGCTGCATCAACAGTTGCTCCAAAAATTACCACTATTAAGGGTCAAATTTTAACAGAGGCAGAATTAGAAAATTATGTTGATGATTTATTAGTATTGGGTAATTTAATGGGTAATCCATCATTAACTGTTCCACTTGCTTTTGTTGATAAAATGCCAATTGGAATAAATGTTAATGCTGCGCCTTTTGCTGATCAGAAAGTCTTTAATGCTAGTTTATTAATTGAGGAGATTGCTGGAATTAAAAATAAAGTGGCACCAAAAGGAGAAAACAATCATGGTTAATTTTGAAGTAGTAATTGGGATTGAAAATCATGTTGAATTAAAAACAAAGACAAAAATGTTTTCTTCTGGAGCAGTTAGTTATGGATCTCAACCCAATAGTATGGTTAATCCGATGGATGCTGGATATCCGGGAGTAATGCCAACAGTTAATAAAAAAGGGGTTGAGTTAGCATTAATTGCTTGCCAAGCACTTAATTTAACAATTGATCCAATTGTTCAATTTGATCGTAAAAATTATTATTATCCTGATTTAGCCAAGGGTTTTCAAATTACGCAGCAATATTATCCAATTGGTAAAAATGGATATTTAACCATTATTGATGAAAATGGTAAACCTTTTAAAGTAGAAATTGAACGATTACATATCGAAGAAGATACTGCCAAACAGTTACATGAGGAAGATTGAACATTATTAGATTATAATCGGGCTGGAATTGGTTTAATTGAAATCGTAACCCGTCCCGTTTTACGGTCAGCATTTCAAGTTCGTCAATATTTAGAAACTTTACGTGAGATTTTAGTTTATATCAAAGTTAGTGATGCTAAAATGAATGAGGGTTCATTACGATGTGATGTTAATATTTCGTTACGGCCAGTTGGTACGAAAACATTTGGTGATAAGGTTGAATTAAAAAACCTTAATTCAATTGCAAATGTTGAAAAGGCAATTGAATATGAAATTAAAAGACAAAGTGAACGTTTGTTAATAGGAAAAAGAATTGAACAAGAAACACGACGATTTGATGAAAAAACAAAAACAACAGTTTTAATGCGTCATAAAACTGATGCAATTGATTATAAGTATTTTTCTGAGCCAAATATTTTTCCAATTAAATTAGATCCAAATTGAATGGCAAAAGTTCTTAAAAATATGCCAGAATTACCAGCTGTCAAGCGCGAACGTTATTTATCAAAATTAAAGTTAAAGCTAGACGATATTGAAATTATTTTACAAGATTATACTTTAATGAATTTTTTTGAAGCAGCAATTAAGTTATCACCACATTATGAAATGATTGCGCATTATTTAATTGGTGATATTACTGCTTATTTAAACCAAAAGGGATTAACAATAAATGAAACAGCATTAACACCACAAAATTTTGTTGAAATGATTATGTTAATTAATCAAAATGTAATTTCAAATAAGCAGGCTAAAACAGTGCTCCAACGAATTTTAAATGAAGATTGCCCCCCAACTAAAGTTGTTACTGAATTAGGATTAAAACAAATTAGTGATCCAGTTGAGATTAAAACAATTTTTGAGCCAGTTTTTAATGCTAATATAGCAATGTTAGAACAATATGAACAACGACCAGAACGAGTAATTAAGTTTTTTATGGGTGAATTAATGAAATTAACAAAAGGACAGGTTGCACCAGAAATTGGTCAACAAGTAGTTATTGAATTAATTATGGCAAAAGAAGGAAAATAAAAAAAGATGCTTATTTACCATCTTTTTCATATTCTTGGTCAATTTTTTGTAATTTAATTGTTAAATCATTAATTGCACTAATTTTAGCAATAAATAATAATTCATCATCTAATTTAATTGTTTCAACATCTCCGGGTAAAATAACGCGGCCTTTACGTTTAACATAAACAATATTATAATCTTTATTATTAATAAAACGTAATTCTGATAATGTTTGTCCTTCAATACTTGGATCAGTCACTTGAATAATTAATGATGCATAATTTTCATCAACAGTTTGCATTTCAATGTCAATATCAAACATTGCTTTAGTTGCAGTAATGCTTCCGGCCATTGTATCGGGTTGGATAATATTGTTAATTCCTAATGCTTTTAGAATTCGCGCATGACGAATATCTTTTACTTTCGCAATAATATTAGTAATTCCAAGGTCTTGCAACCCAATAATTGTTAAAATACTAGCTTCAATATTACTTGCGATTGTGATAATGACAGTATCATATTCGTCTAGTCCTTGTTCAATTAGATTTGTTTTAACTGTTGCATCTAATGCTACTCCATCAACTTGATCATAACTAGCAATCATATTATTAACCTTAGTTTGGTCAATATCAAAGACCATAATATGTTGTTTTCGCGCAATTAGTGTTTCAATTATTGAACGTCCAAAATTATTTAGTCCAATAATTGCAAAACTTTTTCTTCGTGCCATTCCGCTTCCCCCTTATTGCATCTTTAATTATACTATTTTTTTTATTATTAGCAATAATTCCTAACTTGTAGTATATAATAATATTAATGAAAGAGGGACACAAATGGTTTTTTTTCAATTATATTTCAAAAATATTTTTAAAAGAAAAAATGATAATAAACGACAACGTAATAATGATCCAACTGCACCATTAACACGTCGTCGTCATTGGTTACCCTTCTCAAAAATATCTGGAAGATTATTTTTAGTTTATATTTTAATTGTTCTTTTAGGAGGAATATTATTATCAATTCCTGGTTTTGTTCATAGTGGAGAACGAATGGTTCTTGATGGAAAAGGTAAAATTTTAGACCATTCAGTTACTTTTGCGTGAAATTATTTAATTGGTTTATTTACTGCTTCTAGTGCTTTTTCTGATACTGGGATTACCATTAGTAATCCAGCAGCGGATTATACTTTTTGGGGTCAATTAGTAATTTTAATTTTAATACAAACAGGTGGTTTTGGAATTGTTACTTTTAAAATTATGATTTTTGTATGATTAGGGCGCCGAATTTCAATTAAAGATAAAATG
Organism: Spiroplasma sp. ChiS; assembly: GCF_002968355.1. Classification (NCBI taxonomy): domain Bacteria; kingdom Bacillati; phylum Mycoplasmatota; class Mollicutes; order Entomoplasmatales; family Spiroplasmataceae; genus Spiroplasma; species Spiroplasma sp. ChiS. Next base: position 19,330 of record NZ_PUUH01000318.1, read on the forward strand.
CTAGTTCAAGGTGAACGAGGAAGTAGTAACTTTGGGCATACAATGGATTTAATTAAAAATAGTTTTATTTTTTTAATTATTTTGGAATGTTTTGGGGCAATTTTATTATTTTGTAATTTTTATTTTTCGGAATTATCAGTAGAAGGAAAATTCATGATTGATAATGTTACTTATCATAATTTTTGACGAAGTTTATGAAGTGGTGTTTTCCACTCAATTTCATCAATCAATAATGCTGGTTTTGATATTATTGGTAATTCATCATTAATGCCTTATAATACTAATTATTTTATTCAATTTGTGTTTTTATTTCAATTTATTATTGGTGGTTTAGGTTTTCCAACTTTTTACGATTTAAAACGAAAATTTGTGGCATGACGACGAAAAGAACATGTTAAATTTACCTTATTTACCAAAATTAATTTAATTACTTATATTGGTTTATCAATTGTTGGTGTTTTTAGTGTTTGATTAATTGAATTTACTAATATTAATACAATTATGCTTGAAACTGGACAGTATGTGGAAAGTATTTTACGAAATTCAAAATCAAATTGAAATGGATTTATGAATATTTTCTTTAATACAATGTCAACCAGAAATGCAGGTTATTCAACAGTTGAAATGAGTAACTTTTTACCAGGCTCACGAATTGTAATGTCAATTATGTTGTTTATTGGATCAGCACCATCTTCTACCGCGGGGGGGATTCGGACAACAACCTTAGCTGTTATTATCATTACAATTTGGTCTATTATTCGAAATAATAATAGTGTTAATGCTTTTAAACGGAAAATTCCAAATGAAACAGTAAAGCGGGCTTTGGGAGTTACTGTTATTTCAGGAGCTTTAATTGCAATTGCTATTATTTGTATTAGTGCTGAAAATCCTCATCTTGATGTTTTAAATACTTTCTTTACAATTTGTAGTGCATTTGGGACAACAGGATTAAGTACTTTAAATTTTACCGAACTATATAACATTGGTATTTTAAGTACTTTAATATTAATTTTATTAATGTTTATTGGGCAATTGGGAGTTTCTTCAACATTATTAGTTTCAATTCGTGGAAGTGGTGAAAAAGAGTATAGCTATGTTGAAGAAAATATTTTAATTGGATAGGTTGAAAAAAATAATCTTTTTCTCTTGTTTAAAATGATATCTTTTGTATAATATATAAGGTATCAATACGGAACAGTACTCAAGTTGGTGAAGAGGGCACCCTGCTAAGGTGTTAGGTCGGGTAACCGGCGCGAGAGTTCGAGTCTCTCCTGTTCCGCCATTAAATTACATTTAACGAGAAAAAGTAACAAAGAGTTATAATAATTTTTATAACTCTTTTTAAATTATTGGTATAATAAAAGTATTAGTATTGTGCAATAAAGGGGAAACATGATGAAAAATTGATTAAAAATTATTTTATCAATGATTTTTTTATTTGGTATGGCGATTATGGGATTACTTGTTGTCGTTGTTATTTTCAATGTTAAATTCTTATATATTTTTTTAGGAATTGTTATTATTGATTTAATTTTCTCATTCTTTTTCTTTTTTTCCAAACGACGTTATGAAGTTAAATTTTCTTGAATTATTTTTATTAATTTTGTGCCATTTATTGGTTTATGTTCATATGTTTTTTTTGGACGAAAATATCACTATTCAAATAAAAAATCATTATTATACAATCATTTAAATAAGTTAGAATATGATACTTATTATAAAAAAAATAAAACATGTTTAATAAAATATACTGCTCCTAATCAAAAATTTGGGAATGTTGTTAAATTATTAATGCGACATGCAAATAAACCATTATATCAAAATAATAAAATTAAAATAATCACAAATGGGACACGTGTTTTTAAATCATTATTAACAGATTTACAACAAGCACAAGAATATATTTTATTAACTTATTTTATTATTGCTGATGGTGAACTATTTGAATCTTTTTTAGCAGTTTTAAAAGAGCGAATTGCTGCTGGTGTCCGAGTTTATATGATTTATGACCATGTTGGTAGTTATTTTAAAATTAGTAAAAAGAGTATTAAAAAATTAGTTAAAGCTGGTGTTCGGGTTCATAAATATTTGCCAATTATTACACCTTTTATTAGTGGGAATGCTAATTATCGTAATCATCGTAAAGATGTTATTATTGATGGTTTGATTGGTTATACTGGTGGAATTAATCTAGCCGATTTATATGCTGATAAATCATGAAAATTTGGAATTTTTCATGATACACAAGTGCGAATTGAAGGTGAAGCGGTTCGAGGTTTAGAAGTGATTTTTGCTGATGACTGATTTTTTGCAACTAAACGACATGAAATAATCACAGATTTAGAGCCAGCTATTTTAGCACCAAAACAATATAATGTTAAGGGTAAGTCACATTTACAAATTGTTAATCATAGTCCTAGTATTGATCATTCAATTACGAAAGATTTATATATTTCATTAATTAACAAAGCTCGAAAACGAGTTTGATTATCAACGCCTTATTTTATTCCACCAGATGATCTTATTCAAGCTTTGGTTCTTGCAGCACGCGCTGGAGTTGATGTTCGTTTAACAATTCCAGGTTTGACGGATAAAATTTTTGTTTTAGATATAACAAAAAGTTATTGTAAACCTTTACTTGCCAGTGGTGTTAAAATTTATGAAATGAATAATACTTTTAGTCATAATAAAATTGCTATTTTTGATGATGATATTGCTGTGATTGGGACTTGCAATTTGGATTATCGTAGTTTTTTTTCTGATCATCAAACAACAGCAGTTATTTATGATCCAGAAGTAGTGGCAAGCTTTATTCCACGTTGGGAATGAGATTATGAACATTCAATTTTATGACATGAATGACCAATTAAATATAAACCTTTAAGTTATCGGTTGTTGTTAACATGTTTAAAATTAGTAGCACCAATTTTATAAGTTAATGCTAATATCAAGAATAATTTTTTGTATAATTAATATGTGAAGGAGGGGGCATCATGCTATTTAATAAATTAAAAAATAAAGATGACAAAAAAAAGGACCATCAGAAGGAAAAAAAGCATAATTTATTACAAGAAAAATCATTGTCATCATCAGAAAATTTAGAAAGTAGTTTGTTTGAAGATGACGATGATAATAATAAAATTAAAACTAGTTTTAGTTTTAAACGGCGTAAAACACACAAAATTATTAAAGAATTAAATCGCCAACGAATTAAATCATTATTATTTTACACTGATATTAGTAATGTTTTGCGACAATTGGAATTTGGACTACAACCAGTTAAAAATATTCATCTAGCAAAAGAAAGTGAATATATTGTTTGAACATATTTAGAAAAACCTGATCATTTAGAGTTTGAGTTAGATAGTTCAACGCGACATTATTTTTGGAGTTGAATTGCAGAGCAAAAAGTTGATCCAAGTCAAATTGCTGTGATTGCAATTGATATTCAAAATTTATTTCATTTAACAAAAAAAGATTGAGAATATGATGATGTAACCCGACGCGTAAAAGTTTTTGAAGATGTGAAACCAGATGCAATTCGATGAGTATTAATGAAAAATAATCAGTATTTAAATCGAATTCAAATGTATGTTAAAAGTAATAATTTAAAACTTAAAATTTTTCAAGGTGAAAAAGGAAATATTTCTAATGTTTTAACAGAAAGTAGAAAGAAGTAAAAAATGAAAAGAAAGTTAGAGAAAATTACTCTGCGTGAAGTTGATTTTGCGCAATGATATACTGATATTGTTTTAAATGCTGATTTAATTGCCTATGGGCCGATCAAGGGAACAACTATTTTTAAACCTTATGGATATGCAATTTGAGAAAACATTCAAAAAATTTTAGATGCTGAATTTAAAAAAAATGGTGTCAAAAATGTTTATTTTCCTTTATTAATTCCAAAAACTCTTTTTAATAAAGAAAAAGAACATATTGAAGGATTTTCACCAGAAATTGTAACGGTAACAAAGGTTGGATATAAAGTTTTAGATGAAGAATTATACATTCGACCAACATCAGAAGTTCTTTTTGGAACCTTTTTTAGTAAAGAAATCCAGGGTTATCGTGATTTACCATTATTATATAATCAATGAGTTAATGTTTTACGTTGAGAAAAAACAACTCGTCCTTTTTTACGAACAAGTGAATTTTTATGACAAGAAGGACATACAATTCATAGTTCAAAACAAGAAGCACAGCAATTTACTTTAAAAATTTTAGATATTTATGCTACTTTTGCAGAAAAAACTTTATTATTGCCAGTTATTAAAGGCCAAAAAACAGAACGTGAAAAATTTGCTGGTGCAGAGGAAACGTATACGATTGAATCATTAATGTATGATGGTCAAGCTTTACAATGTGGTACTAGTCATTATTTTGGCCAAAATTTTTCTAAAGCATTTGACATTAAATTTGCAAATCAAAAAAATACTTTAGAATATGCTTATTCAACATCGTGAGGGGTTTCAACACGTTTGATAGGGGGGATTATTATGACACATAGTGATGATAATGGCCTAGTGTTGCCACCGCAAATTGCGCCTATTCAAATTATGATTTTACCAATTAATAATGATAGTAACGAGCAATTATCTGCAGCACAGCAACTCCAAAAAAAATTACAGAAATATCGTTGCGAAATTGATCAATCAGATAAAGGCTTTGGATTCCGTGCAGCTAACTCAGAAATTAAGGGAATTCCATTGCGAATTGAAATTGGACCTCGTGATTTAGTACAACAACAAGTTACAATTGCTCGTCGTGATACTTTTGAAAAAATTACTGTTTCATGAGCAGAAGTTGAAAAAGTAGTTTCTGATTTATTAGTTCAAATTGCTACAAATTTATATCAAAAAGCTTTGAATAATCGTCATCAACGAACAAAAGAAATTGATAATTATTCAGAGTATAAAAAAACTTTAGCAAAGATGAATGGCTTGTTTTTAGTGCCATTTTGTGGTCGCATTGAGTGCGAAGATACAATTAAAGCTGAAACACAAACAACATCACGTTGTATTCCATTTGATGTTCCAACCAAAAAAACAACTTGTTTTCATTGTGGGCAACCATCAATTAATTTAGTTTATTTTGCTCGTGCTTACTAATAACAAGGAAATCTCTTTTATTTTTGATAAATTTCAATTGTAAAGGAGGTTTTTATTTGTTTAATCAAAATTTTGTTGAAGAACCATTAGCAGTTTATAATTCTTTTCAGTTTGCTTATAATAATAAAATTAATTTAGCATTAGATTTAACAATTCCGCTATTTGCTTTTGATAATGGCGATAATAGTAAAGCATATGCTTTTTATATTCGTCCTAATATTGGTAATTTAAAACCATGGTTTACTCCGACTGGTGAATTAACAACAGCATATAAAATTGACCATGAACCAAACACAAAATTACTTGATGTTTTTAAAAAACGTTTTTCTCAATTTAATTTTAATTTTTCAATGTTAAAAGTATATTGAAATATTAACAATAAAAAACACTGTCAAATTACAACTGAATTGCAAGCAGCATCTAGTTCAACAATTTTAAAAATATCACAAACACAAGAGAATATTCAAAGTGAGGGAAAGTTATTATTCTAGCCCAGTGTTTTGATACCAATAAAGCAAATAAAATTAGTTTAGTTATTAATGCACCTAATCTTGGAGACAATGATTTAGTAACAAAAAATTCTTATCAAGAATTTTATTTAAATTTTAATTATAAAAAAGACTTTCTTGAACAAACAAAAAAATTGTTCGGAATTGTTCAATATAAAAATTACGATGAAAAACAAAAAAAATTTAAGACTTTTTATGATATTTTTGCTAATTATTTTTAATTAATTCCCCCAAAAATAGTTGAAACAAAATTACCTAGTTTATTTGCTTTGCGTAGTTTAAGTGTTTTTAATTCTTTAGATATAACTGATTTTCTAATTGATTTGAATACTAAAGTCGCAAAATTATGAACATTTTTTAATAATCAACATCTTTTAATTCCAACAACAACAGTAATTAGCAAACAAACAAAATATAATTTTAAGATTTTACAAGGTTATTTAAAATATAATTTAAACCACAAGGTTTATGAACATTTTTTTTGCTGAGAATACAGTTTATAATCAAAATAAAGATCAAATTGAAATTGAAGCAAATAATAATTTAGCAGTAAATAATTTTCTTGTTAATCCCTTTCTTGCACAAAGTGAAATAAACTTCATTACAACAATAGAACAATTTAATTTTAATCTTGTTCAAAATTTTATTTTTAAACCAATTGTTCCTAAGGTAAATATTAATAATAATTTTTTTGTTAACTCAAATTGGTTTAAATGTTTAACAACTACTTACCGAATCATTACGCAACAATTACCGAATTATTATAATAAAGAATTTAACCAAGATTTATTAGCACAATTTGAATTTGATTTTTTTGTTGAACAAAAATTAGTTATAGATGAAAAAAAATTTTAATAAAAGATTGGTTATTATTCTTGGTTTTTTGTTGTCAATATTAGTTTTTTTAAGTGTTATTTTTATTTATGTTTATAAAAATATTTTAATTAGTAATAATAAACCTGAAGTTAATTTGCATGTTTTTAATAAAGACGATGAAAATATTGAATTACAACCAGAACAAAAATTTGTTTTAGATCCTAGAAAATTACGAACAAAAATTAATTATGTATATGGTCAATATTATTTTGATAATATTCGTTTTCATTATTATTTTTTAAAATGTTGAATTCCGCAAATGATGTTTTTTCATAATCCAATAAGTTATCTTAGTTTCTATTATAGTAATGAAAAAATTAGTTATTCAAAAGCAATATTCGTTTATCATTACCATAATGAACAACAATTATATTAAGTTTGGAAACTTACCTTAGGAAGGTTACACTAGTGAACGCTATTATTTTATTGTTAAACTTGTTATAATTATATTAATTATTAAGAGAATGTGAGGGATTTTAAATGAATGTGCTAGATGAAGTTAAAAAAGTTTTAAAAGAACGTGGAATTTCTAAACCAATTGATTTAAATACGGAGTTTAAATCATTAGGATTAGATTCATTAGATTTAATGGATTTAGTTATTGAAGCTGAAAAAAAATGTGAAATTCAAATTCCAGATGATAAATTAATGGATATTAAAACAGTTGCAAATTTAGTTGAAGTTATTAAAGAAATTAAAAAATAAAGGAGCTGGTGACAATGGCATTATCATATGACAGGATTGTACAGTTATTAAAAAGTAAAAATTATCGAATTACTGAAATTAGGTTAGCAATTATTAAAATTTTATCAGAAAAACAACATTTAACATTAACTGAAATTGTAACATTATTAGAGAAAGAATTTAAAAATGTTAATTTAATGTCAGTTTACAACACAATTGATTTATTAATTAGTGAGCATATTGTTTTTACAAATTCTTTTGATGGTAAACAAATTTGATATGATTTAGCAGAAAACCCATCCTTTCATATTGTTTGTGACATTTGCAAAAATGTTGTTCATATCAAAGATACGAATATTTTACAAGAAATTAAGTTAGATAACTTGAAAGAAGTAATGACAAATATTAATTGAGAACCAGTGCATTTTAAAATTGAAGGGCATGGAATATGTGACCAGTGCCATAATAAAAAATATGAACCACTTCAATTTGAAGAGCATTCCAATGAAGAAAATAAATAAAATTATTTGCTATTTTCTATTATTTTGTTAAAATAGTTAAGTGACAATTTTGGTGCTTAATTTATCTTGTTAGGGGTATAGTTCAATCGGTAGAACACCGGACTTCAAATCCGGGTGTTGTGGGTTCAAGTCCTGCTACCCCTGCCATAACATAAAAAGATGAAAGTATGGAAATACTTTTTTATTTTGCCATCTTTATGTTATTATGTTATGATTTAAAAAAGATTTAGGGGTGTAGTTTAATGGTAGAACAGCGGTCTCCAACACCGTACGTTGTGGGTTCAAGTCCTGTCACCCCTGCCAGTTTAAACAGTGGAAGTATACCCAAGTCTGGTTGAAGGGGGCGGTCTCGAAAACCGTTAGATGGAGTAATCCATGCAAGAGTTCGAATCTCTTTACTTCCGCCATTTAATGAAGAAAAAATAAAAAATCATTTCTAATATTAGAAATGATTTTTTATTACTATGTGATTTGTGGAACAGCAATGAAAGCAATTGTGTTTAAACCTGCATGTGCAACAAAGATATTAGCTAAATTTTCAGTATGATAATTAACTTTTAACTCATTTAATTTTTGAGTAACATTATCTCAAACTTTGCTAGCACATTCACTTGTTTTTAAAACAAATAATTGAAAGTTTATTTTAACTGTTTTTTTAAATTTTTCTCATGTTTCAACTAATGTTTCAATTAAATTATTTAAAGTTCGTGATGAGCCAATTTTTTTAGGATATTCTCCTCATTGAATTAAAATTTTAATTTTAAATAAGTTAATTAATGATAATAAAACTTTTTCAACACGCCCACCTTTTGACAAACGATCTAAACTACCAGGGATCATTGCCATATATGTTTTTTGTTCAAGTTCATTTGTTTTAGTAATAATTTCTTTGACACTAAGATTTTGCTTTGTTAATTCATTAGCATAAATTATTAATGTTTTTAAGGCAAAAGCTGCTGTATGATTACGAACAACATGAACTTTTCCACGGTATTTTTCATCTTGACTTAAGACATAAGCAGTTGCATATTGACTTGAAAGTTTTTCAGCAATTGGATAATGAATAATTTCATTGTATTTTTTTAAAATTTCGTCATATTTAACCATTAATTCACCGGTTGATGCTTGACTTGTTTTTGTTGTTCCTGTTTGAACAACTTCATAAAAATTATGTTTTGTTGTCTCTTCTTCTGTATCTAAGATATCAATTTCATTATTTAAAATAATGTGTAAGGGTATAACATGAATACCCAATTGTTTAATTTCTGCTGTTGTGAAACCTGCTGATGAATCAGTTAAAATTGCAATTTTTTTACTCATTGGTTGTACCTCCTTTTATTGGTCTCAACATACTAGCACAACCGTATTTGTTCCTGTATGAGCTGCAATAACATTTGCCAAAATGTATGTTGAAGTAATTTTAGCACCCGCGTCTTCAATAATATTGAAAACTTCTTTTAATGTTTCATCATCTGTTCTTGAATGCAATAAAATAATGTTTTTTCAATTTTGCCGTTCTTTTTTTATTTGTCCTAAAGCTGTTTCAACAGCTTTTTTAAATGTTCTAGTTTTATCAAATTTATCAATGCGACCATCATATCTCAAAATAGGCGTTATTTTTAAAAGTGATGCTAAAGCTGCAGCTGCAGCTGTAATTCGCCCCCCACGTTTTAAAGTTTCCAAACTTTTTGGGATAATAAAGGTACTAACTTTTGTTTTAATTAAATTAAGTTTTGGTTGAATTTCTGCTAATTCAATTCCTTCTCCAATTCATTGATATACTAGATCAATCATATATACTAGCAGTTGACTTACCCCGTCAGTATCAATAACAAAGACTTTGTTTTTATATTCATCGCCTTGAGCTAACATTGAAATATTTTCATGTTGACCAGATAACCCCTTTGATAAGCCCATAAAAACAATGCCATCATATTTTTTTAACAATTCGTTTCAAGTACTTAACATTTTCCCCGTTGGAATTTGGCTAGTTTTAATAACTTGATGTTCTAAAATATCATAAAATTCATTAAATGAAATGACATCTTCGTCATCTTCCACTTCACTACCATCTGGGAAATTTAGTAATAATGGTAATAAATAAGTATCTTCGTATTTTTTTAAATCGTCTTTCTTAATTCCAGACGATGAGTCGATTATTAATGCAACTTTGCGCATATTTTTCCTCCATTTATTTTCTCTCTTTTAAGTATCATTGAATCTAAGTTAAGGTATTGTTAAAGTCTTAACAATATATTAATTATAAACTTTGATATAATAATTTCAAGCATGAAAGGAAGATAACAATGAAAATTACTACTGAACAGAAAAAAATGTATGAGACTATTTTACAAGCATTTGGGCCATCTGGATGTGAGCATCAAGTTGTTAAACTATTAAAACAATATTATCAAAAATATACTTCAGAAATAATTCAAGATAATTTAGGAAGTTGCTTTGCTGTAATTCGAAATCAAAAAGGAATCACAAATCCGAAAAAGGTAATGTTAATGGCACATGGTGATGAAGTTGGTTTTATGGTTAGTCAAATTAATAGTAAAGGTCTCGTCCGGATTAATCCATTAGGAAGCATTTGGGAGCAAACATTATTAGCCAAGCGGGTAAAGTTGCTAAAATATGATGGGACATTTTTGACTGGTGCAATTTCAGCAATTGCGCCGCATTTACTGTCACCAGAAGCTCGGCTAAAACCAACCCCAATTGCTAATATGTTAGTTGATTTTGGTTTTTCTTCACAAGCAGAAGCCTATAGTGCCGGAATTCGAGAAGGAAATTTTGTCATTTGTGAAGGACCAACGGTTTTCTTAAATGATAAACGATTATTATCTAAAGCAATTGATAACCGAATGGGTGTTATTTTAGGATTAGAAGTTTTAGAACAAGTTAAAAATAAACAATTAGATTATGATTTATACGTTGGTTTTAGTGTACAAGAAGAAGTTGGAATCCGAGGTGCTAAAACAGCAACAACATTAATTAATCCTGATTTTGCAATTGTAACTGATGTTTCACCAGGACAAGATTATGAATCAAAAACAACTTTTGGTCAATTGGGGCAAGGTGTCATGTTACGTGGGATGGATAATGGCTATATTACGCGTTATGATTTAATTCAATATCAACTTAAATTGATGAAAGAACATGAAATAAAATATCAATTTTATATTTCGCTAGGAGGAACTGATGCTGGAGCGGTTCATTTGACAACAGTTGGTATTCCAACTATTCAAGCGTGTTTAATTGCTCGTAATTTGCATACAATTAGTGGTATTCTAGATTTAGATGACTTTAATGAAACAATTAAGTTAGTAACAACAATTATTGAAGATTTAGATGCAGCAAAAATTAAAGAATTTAATTGAAGTAGTAAGGAGTAAAAATGGGAACAAAAACAATTGGTTTATTTTATAATCAAGGCTTTGATGTTTTGATTGGATATGAATCAATACCTGATAAGGTTGAGTATGTTATTAATAATGATTATGTTTTATTTTATAATCAAGCTCACCAATGTTGCGGGTTTAATTTGCTAAATGCTAGTAAGCATTTAACAGTACCTTTAAAGTTAGGTATTAATAATGATAATTATGATTTATTAGCAGAGTTAGGAACTATTTTTAAACAAGAAGATTATTCTTTTAATAATATTAATCAACAACCACAATTTATCGTTGGTAAAATTCTTGAACGCAAAAAACATCCTAATTCTGATAAATTAAATATTTGCCAAGTAGATATTGGTTTGTCAACTGAACAAATTATTTGTGGGGCTGATAATTGTGATATTGACCAATTAGTTGTTGTTGCACGTGTTGGGGCGATTATGCCATCAGGTTTAAAAATTGTTCCTAGTGAATTACGAGGAGTTATTTCAAATGGAATGCTTTGTTCTGAACGAGAATTAGGATTGCCAGTCAATATTATTGGTAAAAAAATTATGTTATTATCAAATCAGCAATATCACCTTGGAAATAGTTTTTGAAAGGAATATTATAATGGGCAAAATTAAGGCAGGGTATTATAGTGCAATTTATTTTTTAAAAACAGCGAATATTTTAAAAAATGAGAAACCAAATGATTTAATAACAATGCAGTTTTTTCAACGCGAAGAAAATGTTATTTTAGCAGGCGTTAACGAGTGTGTTGAATTATTAAAAACGGAAGCTTTTAATGCAGAAAGTTTAGAAATTACTGCATTAACAGATGGCGATTTAATTCAAACTAATGAACCAGTTTTAAAAGTAACTGGTCATTATTATCAGTTTGGTCATTTAGAGGGTATTATTGATGGAATTTTGGCCCGACAAACAAGTATTGCAACAAATTGTTATCGAGTATTACAAGCAGCTAATAATAAGCCAGTGATATATATGAATGATCGCAGTGATTATTATTATAATCAAGAAAATGATGGTTATGCTGCTAAAATCGGTGGAATAACTAATTTTGTTACAACGGCACAAGTAACAAAATTAGTTGGTAATTATGAACCTATTGGGACTGTTCCACATGCTTTAATTCAAGCTTTTAATGGTGATTTAATTGCAGCTTTGAAAGCTTATCAAAAGTTTTATCCAACTGATAAATTAGTGGCCTTAGTTGATTATAATAATGATGTTATTACTGATACCTTGCAAGTAGCAGATGCATTTTCAAATTTATATGCAGTTCGTGTTGATACTTCTCAATCATTAATTGATAAATATTTTCTTGGAAAAGAAGATAAGTATCCAATTAGTGAAATTAATGGTGTTAATAAACACTTAATTTGTGCTTTGCGTCAAGCCCTAAATAAAGTAGGATATCGACATATTAAAATTATTGTTTCATCAGGATTTAATACGCAAAAAATCCAGGATTTTGAAAAAGAAGGTGTTCCTGTTGATATTTATGGAGTTGGTGAATCGTTGGCAAAAATTAATATTGGTTTTACTGGTGATGCTGTTCAATTAAATGGTGTTGATCAAGCGAAAGTTGGACGAAGTAATATTACTTCAAAGCGACTAGTTAAAAAATAAGAAATGTTTTATAATATATGTAAATAAAGGGGGTTTTCATGATGAGTGAAAATAAAAACCATAAAATAGAGTCTTATTATAATCATGATGATGCTTATCCTCATTTAAAACATGAACGAAAACAACATCAAAAAGAAAACGAAAAAATTATATTTGAGAATAATAATAAGAATAATAAGAATAAATCTCCTTTAACGTCATTGTGTGAAGTTATTTCACCTTTATATGGAAAAAAATTAGATGGAGCTGATGAATTTAAAACTAATATGTCGCATTCATCTAAACAACAAAAAGAAAATAAACCCATAACGTCGATTAAGGATGTTATTGATCAGCAGGTGAGTGAGAAGAAGGCAGAGTTAGCAAAAATTCATATTACTGAAGAAAAAATTCCATCTTTAGATAAAACTAAAATTGAACCATATTTTCGAAAATATGACCTTGTTACAAACAAAGAAATTATTCCGTCAACTTTAAAAACGAAAAATAAATTATCTGAACCAACAGCACAAACGGTATCATTTTTATTAAAGCCACGAAAAAGTGGAACAAATATCTTTGGCGACAGAACAGCTGAGTTAAAAGTAGAATTAGAACAAATTAAAGAAAAAATTCGTAATCCAATGCCAGAACAAAATGCCTATGCTTATGAGCAAACTGCAATGTTTGAAGGAATTGAAGAGCAAAGAGAAATTAATGAACAAATTCGAAAAGCAGTTGCTGAAGATTATCATATTGATGATAATTTTTCTGAAGATATGCCATTAGAACAACGCCGTCAATTAATTCAACATAATTTAACAAAAGCGGGAGCGGTCAGATTTAAAACGTTACTTAATTTACAAGAAAATAATTTAAATAATCAGTTTCTTCGCCGTCCAAAACCATTATCACAAAATACATCAGGATATCATAAGAAATTGCATGATTTACGAAATAGTGATTCTGAACCAGAGATGGAGCATGTTAAAGAATATCATACTAATCGTAATCCTTATTTATCACGAATGTTAGAAATTGAAGAACAAACAGCAAAAGAAGCAGAGGCAAAACGTCGTGAATGAATTAAAACACAGATTAATGATATTCAAACTGATAATAAAAATAATAATGAATAGGTAAAGAGACTGTCAAAAACTAATAGGGCAGTTAAAAGAATGAATAGGGGAATCAGACAATTTCACTGTTGCTATTTTTTTGTTAAAACTTTTATTATAAAAAAGGATAATAAATATTAAAAAATATCAATATGAATCAAATTATGAAGCAACATTTGCTTAAATAATTTAACAAAAAGATAGGAATTAATTGAATGAATACAAAAGTAAAAAAACAAACAATGATAATTGGAGGAACAATTTTTGGTGTTTTAGCAACAACAGGAGTTATTGCAGGTATTATTTTTGGCATTAAAAATATGAATGGTGATTTTGAAACAGAAAAAAGCCAAATATGAGAAATGATTAAAGAAACACCAAATGATACTGCACATGTTGTTTTTATTAATGGATTTGTTGGAACATCTCTTGTCAAAAAGTATCTATTTGAAAGTGTTCAAGGTAAATTTTCAGTTGATATTATTCGTAGTTATATGACTGCAGGTCGTACAAAAAATGAACAAGAACGTGTCGCAAAATATAACCAAGAATTTTCACACAATAATTTAAATAAACAAGCTAATGTTATTGATAAACCTAATAGGTTATCACATATGAAATCGTATTTTTGGTTTAATGATACAAAAGAAATTATTCGTTATTTTACGGGTAGTGGTAATTTTTCAGAATCTGCCTTATTAAAAGATCCATCTTATAAAGAAGTTCTATATAATATTACAAATTATAAAGGACTTGGGCGTGATATCTTTTGTGGAGGGATTTCTGAAACAGAACAAATTAATACCAGACGAATTAATGCCTTGTATCAACAAAATTGTACTGGTTTTGATGTTAATGATAAAGCAACCTATCAGTCAGAAGTAAATGTGCTGAAAGAAAAAAGCCAATTTAATGAGATTGTAAAAGCACATAGAGCAAATGCAAAAATGAAAACAGCAACAGGATTATTAGTGTTGACTGGTGATGGTGATACTAATGTTATTAAACGATATTTAGATGAAACTGCAGAGGGATAATATTAGTTTAGATCTTTTTATTGGTAATACTAGTGCTGGATATAATCCAAACGATGAAATAATTTTATTAAAAGATGAAAAAAATATTAATCGACTAAATATTATTCGTGAACATCCGAAACCTAATGTTTCTGATTCTGATTTTATTAAGTACACTAAACCTAAAACGCATACTAAATTATATGTGTGATACAATGCGCATAATGAAATATTAGCTTTTTGATCAGGAAGTGCTAATTTTAGTACAAATGGCCTTGGCCTTGCCCCTAAAAAAGATCATTCTTTTCGTGAAATTTTATTTGAAATGTCATTGTCAGAACGAGATTGAAAAAATGATCTTATTTGTAATGTTGTGGTTGGTGCCTTTAAAACACCTCCAAGTCAGCGAATTAAAAATTTTTGTGCAAATTAGAGATTTAGCATTAACTTGTTAAATCTTTTTTATTAAGTTAAGTAATTATTCTAATATTATTTAAAATAAATTATAAAATAAGTTATAATATAAAAGTAATATTTAATACGATTAGAAAAAGGGTGGAAAAGAATGATATATATGTTAGCAACAAATAATAATTTATTAATTTCACAGACAATTTTAATCATTGTTTTATTATGTTTAGCAATTGTTTTTTGCTGTTATGGTATTATTGCTGCACGAAAAGTTGCAATTGCTGCTAAGAAATTTGATTATTTTGTTGAAGACTTAACTTATAAATCAGAAATGTTAAATTCTACTGTTGATACCGTTGTTAAAGTTTCAAATTATATTGATGTTTTTGAAGCGTTTGCAAAACGAAATGTTAAAGCATGAGTGAAAATTATTGCTCGTAATAAAGATATTGCCTATCGAATTGTTGATAAGTTAAAAGATTTTGCTAATTCTGATGAGAAGGAGTAATTATGGCATTTAAATTTGTTAAAACATTGGCAGTGATGGTAGTAGGAATGTTAATTGCTCCGAAAAAAGGATCAGAATTACGACAAGATTTCATTAATTTAGTTAAAAAATATAATCCACAACTTAAAAAAATGGTTAATAAAATTGAGATTGTATGAGAAAAATCGCAAGGAATAGAATCAGATGAAGTTGCAGCTGATATTGAATTACACATTAAAAATGTCAAAGGTGCAGTGGAAATTTTAGATTCTGCTTCAACAAAAGAAATGGCTTATAAGACATTAAAGAAAATTGATAGTGGTGCAGTTAAATTAATTAAAGCAGCAGCAAAATCACCAAATGTGCGTGCAGTAGCAAAAGATTTAGCGAAAATAACAGTTTCGGCAATTGATGCTGGAATTAAGGTAACTGAAGATTTAAAAAAAACATCAGCATCAATTTCTGAAAAAATTATTGAAGAAGGAAAGCCAGCCCCAATTAAAAAAGATTTAAAAGTGGATAAGAAATAACTCTAATAATTTAGAGTTTTTTAAATAGCAAAGGAGATAAATGATGGTAAAAAATATTTTAGAAGAATTAAGATGAAGAGGACTATTAAAGCAAGTAACTAATGAAACAAAATTATTAAAAGCGCAAGAATTAAAAAAAGGAGTTTATTGTGGTTTTGATCCAACCGGTGATTCGTTACATGTTGGTCATTTAATTCAAATTATGTTATTAAAACGTTTTGAAATGTTTGGATTTCAACCAATTGCTATTATTGGTGGTGGAACAGGAATGATTGGTGATCCTAGTGGGAAAAAAGCAGAACGAGTATTGTTAGATGATAAAACAATTAAACATAATGTTGAAACTATTAGTCAACAAATGAACCAATTAATTGGTGCAAAAATTAAAATGGTTAATAATGCTGAATGATTACAAAAAATGACCTTGATTGATTTTTTGCGAAATGTTGGCAAAGATTTTAATATTAGTTATTTATTAGCAAAAGAAAATATTGCAACTAGAATTGAAGTTGGTTTATCATATACTGAATTTGCTTACACTTTATTACAGGCTTATGACTTTTATCAATTATATATTAATTATGATTGTGCTGTTCAAATTGGTGGTAGTGACCAATGAGGCAATATTACTTCCGGAACAGATTATATTTATAAACAAATTGGAGAAGATAATTTAGCTTGTGGTTTGACAATGAATTTATTAACAAAAGATGATGGTTTAAAATTTGGAAAAACAGAATCAGGGGCAGTTTGATTAGATTCAAAAAAAACATCACCCTATGAATTTTATCAATTCTTTTATAATCAAGATGACCAAGAAACAGCAAAATTGTTGCGTTATTTAACAATGTTATCTGAAAAAAAAATTATATCCCTTGAAACAGCGCACCAAAATGAACCAACACAACGCATTGTACAAAAAAAATTAGCAGAAGAAGTAACTTTATTTGTTCATCAAGCATCAGGACTAAAAACAGCACAAATTGTTAGTGAAACCTTATTTAAAGGCAGTTTACATGAATTATCAGAACAACAGTTAGAGCAACTTCATAACAGTTTACCTAATTTTCATTTAACAAACTTTAATTTACCACTTCTTGATTTATTAATACAAGCAGAAATTGTTACTTCTAAACGTGAAGGTCGTGATTTTTTAGAACAAGGTGCAATTACTATTAATGGTCAAATTATTAAAGAAGAAACTTGAACTGTAGCAAAAGATAAGTTTTTATTTAATAAATATTTAATTATTCGTCGTGGAAAACGAAAATATCATTTAATTTATCTTACAACTAACAAAAAATAAAAAAAGAACACTTTTCCATTTAAATAATGCTATTGTTAGGAATAATGTGTTCTTTTTATTTTTTTAAATTATTGTAATTTAATAGGTTTATTTTTAGTTTCTTTCTTTTTATTTTTAAAATAAAGACGAGTATAATAAATTACTTGTGCTAATAATATAACAAAAATATTAATAAACGCGAATAAACGACAATGTCAAGGTGTTTGTGGTAAAGCAAACACAGCAATTAATAATGATAACGCATAAGCATTTAAGATTCCCCAAATTGTAATTTTATGTCATAATTTTAGTTTTCTTTTTTGACCTTTTTTCATACTTGTGACCTTTCTTTGAATTTTTTCATATTCAATATGTGTAAAATTACACTCAATATTATTTTAGCCTGAAAATATTAGATTTTTTTTTTTTTTTAAAAAATTATAGATTGTAAATGGTAAGGAGAAAATAATCTTATACTTTTAATAAAACTATAATAAAGTAATTCTACCTAATTAAATAGTTAGATACAATATAAAAATAAACATTTTTGTAGAAACCACATACATTTTGTATTTTTGGTTTTTACAGTTTTGGAAAGTAAATTTTTTTAATATTTTTAATTGAGGAGTTGAAATTATGCAAACAAAGCAATATTTTATTTTGCGGTCCCTAGTGAAAAAGTATGGTAAAGATAATGTTATTAATACTGTTAATAAGATTGCAAAAGATATTGAAATTAAAAAGTAAAAGAATAAATTATTCCGCGTAATTTATTAGCGAATAATTTATTCAGTAGTGTTTTTAATGGAGCGGAGCGACAACGAGCGGAGCGAGTTTGCAAATTTCAATTTTTTAGTTTTTAGAAAGGAGATATATTATGCCAACTTGATTAACGACAATATTTAGTGTTGTTATTATATTAGGGATTTTTGCTTGAATTGGTTTATCAATTTATCAAAAAATTAAACAAATTCGAGGAAAGAAAAAAGATAAAAAAGAAATTGAAAGAAAGGAGAGTAATA
>NZ_PUUH01000319.1:0-4403 GCF_002968355.1 Spiroplasma sp. ChiS
GCATAAGTGCGACAACAATTGTTTCTTGTGGTTGTAGTTAACAATTGTTTCTTGTGGTTGTAGTTATCCAAAACAACACAAATTAGAAGAAGAAAAGGAAAAAAAAGATTCAGATGTAAATTCTTCGTTATTAGCAAATGATAATAATATAAAAAAAGAGGAAAAAACATTACAATTTCCGATTGATATTAGTGGTATTACTAAAATTAAGGCAATTAAAAAAGTTAATGTTAAGAATATTAAAGATGTTCAGTTCTCTGAATGGTCAGAACCAATTCGAGATGCAATTTTAGAAACATTGCATGAAGAATTAAGTACTAAATTAACAAAAGCTAATTATGATGTAACTCCGATAATTCCAAAAGAGTTTTATATCAAAGATAATCTAATTGATACTCTTCCTTTTGATTTAACAATTCCAAGAAAAATAGAAATTACCTGTTTGGGGAAGAATAATACAAAGGGCAGTTTTAATACATATGTTATTTTACCAAAAGGTACTGTAAAATAATTATAAATTAATAAACTGATATAAAAAAACAATATTTTGAAATGTTTTTTTTATTT
This sequence comes from Spiroplasma sp. ChiS, assembly GCF_002968355.1. NCBI lineage: Bacteria > Bacillati > Mycoplasmatota > Mollicutes > Entomoplasmatales > Spiroplasmataceae > Spiroplasma > Spiroplasma sp. ChiS. The sequence goes on from NZ_PUUH01000319.1 coordinate 568, forward strand.
TTTTAAAATACGGTATGATTGATATAACGGAGAGGAACGTGATTGAAAAATGTTTAATTTAACACAAATAACAGGATTAGTTTATTTTATTTTTATTATTGTAATTGCATTGCTTCTTGTAGGATGATTAGTATTTAGAATTATTTTATTAATTTTTAAAAAGAAAAAAACAACATTAAAACCACGTATGTTATTGCGAAAAATGTTAGATGACAATGATTTACAAGATGTTAATATTGGAGAACAAAGGCATATTGTTAAAGCACAAAATTTTTCAAAAATAAGTAATGCTGTCATTATTCGCCGTGCTGATGATAAAGATCAAAGTATTGTTAAAATTTATGATATGATTTTTCATTTTTATTATGTTTATAATCAAAAAACAAAACAATCAAAATGATTTTTTTGATTAAAATTTTTGTCATGATTTTTGATGTTTACAATATTTTTATTTATTATAGCGACAATTTTAGTTATTTTAATACAGTTTTTAAAAGAAAATGCTGTTATTAATGCAATGGACATTACAGTTCAAATTATATCTATTATGGGTATTATTTATTTGATTTTGGGATGATTTTGTTGAGCAAATTTAGTAGAAAATTATCGTCAAGATTTAATAGCATTAGCCACAGACTATTTACCAACAGAATTTATAAAGTCTTTTAAAACTTATACTAGTTTTAAAGCTTTTTTCGCTTTTTCTGAAAATGTCATCTGTTTTTATTAAAAGGATTGTATTTTTTTATTAAATTCGGTATATTTAAGAAGTAAATGTATTAAACAATTCCTATATATGCTAGTAATATGGTCTAGTGTTTCTATGTCTTACCATTTATAAAAAGACTCTATAGGTTAATGCTTTATTTTTGCATTAACTTATGTTAATTAAACAAGGTTAATGTTTTTTATTTTTACAATAGAGCTAAACGGAGAAATAAAATATATGTTTAAAAAAATTGAAACTTTTTTAGATTTGGCGATCTAAAAACAACATTTAAAAAAGAAATTATTGGTGGTCTAACAACATTTTTAGCAATGTTATATATTTTGTCAGTGCAACCTAATATGTTATCTTCTGCACCAGATATTAATCATCCAACTGATTCAAATCAAAATATGGCTTTTGGAGGGATTTTTATTGCAACAGCAATTGGTGCTTTTATTGCCACTTTAATTATGGGTTTATCAGAGAATATGCCAGTTGGATTAGCACCTGGGATGGGACTAAATGCTATTTTTACTTTTAATGTTGCTAATAATGGTTTGGGATACCAAGGGGCTTTAATTGCTGTTATGATTTCAGGAATATTTTTCTGTCTTATTTCAATGACTAAGTTACGAACAATTATTAACTGGTGATAATGGAATTAAAAGTATTCAATTAACATTATTAGGTAATAATGGTTTTACTCCACCCAATTATTTTTGGTCGCCCTATTGAAAATTTAGGGAAATGAAATGAAAAAGTATATCCTCAAAGAAGATTATTTATTGATAATTTAAAAATGCCAGTTGCTGATTCATTAACAAAATCTTCTAAACCATTAACTACTTATTTACTAACAAATGAAATTCCTGCTATTAATGGTCAATATGATAATTGATTAAAAAGAAAACAAGGTCAATCTAACCAAGAAATTAAAAAGAATTATGAGGGATACTTAAATACAGATAGAAAATTAACCCAAGCAACTAACCCAAATAATTTAACAATTAAAGATGTTGCTTTAAATTATAAAGGTAATAAAGTTATTAAAGATTATGATGTTAGAGCAAATTGTTATTTTAAATATAATGTTGATATAGGATATAACACAATTAATCCAAGTAAAAATCGTGGGCAATTAAAAGATATGTTAAATTTATTTAGTGTTATGGTTAATCATATTATTAGTTTACGAATAGATGTAACAGAAAGTATTGCATGAACTCAAAGAGATATTCCGATTGTTGGTAAATTTTTAAATGCAATAAGTTTAGGTATTCCGATTTATTGAAAAACTATTGATAATAATACTAATAATTTATATCCAAATATTAAAACAGGAATTCCTTTATTTATTGGTAAAGCAAATTATACATTTTATGATGAAAGTTATTGACCTATTGTTGAAGATAGTACTAGGCCACAAGCAAAAAATCAAGGCAATATTCCCTTAGATGCATTTAGATATAATACTCAAGATGAGGTAAATGATATAATCGGTGCTAGTGCAAGTAATACAAGTTGAGTATTTACATTAACAGATAAAATAATAGCATCATGTTGATCTAAAAAAACTAAAAAAGAATATGGAAAATATTATAAAATTAGTAGTGTTATGATACCACAATCATTTTATGAAGAAGATAGTATTTATTTAATTAATGAAGAAAGTGTATCATTACCTACAATGGAAAGTGAAAATTTATTAACTGATATTGTTGCTAGTGGTCGTTATATAATTGATGCAGTTGGTTTTTATAATTTAGGTAAAACTGCCTGTCGTATTTATATGTTTTCTGATGATATTGATATATATGACCCATATTCAATTATGAGTTATTTTGTTAGTTTACAAACTACAAGTTTATATAATAATTCAGTCCGAGATTAATTAACTCTTTATTCACTTAGTTATTTAGACCAATATATTGATGATGATATCGTACATGAATGACCTGTTAAATTACCAGACCCACCACCAAGTATTAATTTCTATCCAGTACAATTAATATTAAACAAAGCAGATAGTAAACTAAATGCTAAAAGCACATGAGATGGATGATCCGCTACACCTGATAATAGAACATATTCACAAGATATTTTATTATTTGATTTTGGAACATTTGGATCAACTGATTGACAACAAGTTAAAGATAATTATGATGAATTTGAGTTTGGAAATGATGGATTTATAAGAATATGAGGAAGACCAAGTGGCAATCGCCCTAATGGTAATTATGTAAATAAATCATTAGCGGAAAGATATATTATTAAAATAAAAAATATTAATGAAAGTGAATATACTATTTTTAATAATTTAGAAGAAAAAAATTATCCATGGCATCCCAACCGAGATTATTCAGGTTATCATTTTAAAACACAAATTGTATTTTACAATGAGGGTATTAAATTAAAAATGCGAGTTTTATATGAATTATTTGTTAAAGGTGGTAATTATGAAATTTTAGTTGAAACTGTTGGCAGTAACAAATATTACTTTAAAGAAAAAAAAGGTTTTTATACCTATTTTTTTATTCTCCATTAATAACTTTTACATTATCCTTATCATCAATAATTAAATCGGGTGATGCTTTATCTAATAAATTTCGGGTGATGCTTTATCTAATAAATTTCAACGATAAACTGATTTAAAATATGAACCATTATCAGCATATCAAGTATTAGTTGTATTAATAATTCCCTCTTTAATTAATAATATATAATAACGAAATCGTGGTGGTTTAAAAATAAGACTATATTTATTATAATTATCTATTTTTTTCATATTATTTGTATCATTCAAAAATTTAGTAATTTTTCAATTATCTTCGTTTTTTCCTTTTCATACTACATAATATCATTTATTATCAACTTGATTAAAAGGTTTTTCCTGTTTTGTTATTCATTCTAAAACACCATCGTTTGTTTTTATATTATTTTTTTCTTTTAAATCTGCCAATTCTTTTTCAGTATATTGTGCTTTATTACACCCAACTAGACTTGTTGTGCTTGTTCCTAGTAATGTAATTGCACCAAATAAAGTTAATAATCTTTTCATTGTAGAATTATCCTCCCTTTATCGTCATCATCATAACATCAACAAAGTTAATTTCAATATTTATTGAAA
>NZ_PUUH01000320.1:0-4388 GCF_002968355.1 Spiroplasma sp. ChiS
ATATCTTCTCATGATAAATTACTTTCATTTAATAATTCGTTTGTTAGTGTTTTAATTTCATTCTTTTTTGTTCTTAAATTAATATTAAAAATAATTTTTTTAATTGAATTTCCACTGGTTGCTTGTAATTCATATTCTGTTTAAAAATAATTTTTTTAATTGAATTTCCACTGGTTGCTTGTAATTCATATTCTGTATCTTCTTCAATTTCAATAATTCGCCCATAAATTAATATATATGTTTGATTAAAAACAACTTTATTTCCAAGGTGTCTTTTTATTAACTTTTTTCTTCGTTTAAAAAAATAATATTTTTATCTTTAACAAAAAAACTAGCAAAAAAATCTTGAATAATTCCATCATCACACGCTTCTACATTACAATTAGGAAATGTTTTTAAAACTATTGCCATAATTTAACCACCTTATTATTTTCATTATTATCTAACATAAAAAATCACCAGCCTTAACAATAATAATTAACCCCATCATTTATTGTCGTCGTGATGATACCGTCATTAAAATTATTTGTCAAATAAAAAAAGACAATTTATATTGTCTTTAAAATAGTTTATGTTATAATACATACAAATTTTTATTTATTCAGTCGTAGCAAATTCCTTAAATATTATGTGAACAATCTTATTCCTGTTGTGAGTCTGCTACTCTCTTGTGTTTGATGAGGTTAAAGATCAACAAGATAGAGAAGTTCAACATTATTTATTTACTATAATACGACTGAATAAATACAAATTTTTTTAATTTTTGTAGAATAAAGGATGAAGTAGGAAAAAAGCAACTCTTGTTAAAGGGTTGTTTTTTTATTTGAAAAACAACTTTACAAATTAAATATATTGGCTCTACAAGTGTTTAATTTTATACAATTACATATTTTTTAGGGAAGGTTCCCCAGCAAGGCATTTCGCCGGCACGAAACCATTAGAGCTGTTAACTTGTTTTTTGCGATTTTTTAAATTATTAATGACTTTGATTAAGATAAACAGATAGTGCTGTATTCATAACTATTAATTAACAAGAAAAAATAAAATCGTGTGCGTAGAAGCTTGTTCTTTTAAGAACTGGGCAAGGATTTCTTAATTAATCTACTAGTGGGGACTTGATGAGGAGGTACTTAATACTACAAACAACTACAAATTGTAGAACATTGTAGTTAATATACCAACAATTACCAAAATTAATAATAAGGAGGTAAAAATGAAAAAGTTAAATAAAAAAATTATCAACAAAATAAATGAATTAATGCTTAGAAGTTATCTAGTTTCAAAAGATGAAATTACTGATGAACATTGAGCATTAAATAAAAAGAATTAGGAGGAGTTAAATTATGGAAAAAAGATATTTATTAATAACAAATAGTTCATTTACTGGAATAGATACTGAATTATTTTATACATTAGAAGAAGCAAAATATACTGCTAAAAATAAAAGTTGTTTTCAAACAACCATTATTGATTTAGAAGATAAAAATATTAAATGACAAGGAGATAAATAATATGGAAAAAATAAAAAGAAATATTGCTAAATTATTAATTTCAATAAATGATGGTGAATTTGATGGATATGGGCAAAATACTATGAAGCAAATAATTTATGCTGAATTAGAAAAAATTTTTAATCAAATTAATAAAGAAAGTTTTTAAAATGCGAAATATGCAAAGAATTACAAATAAAGGAGATAAATAATATGTGAAAAGATGAAGATGGCAAAGTTTACACAGAAGAAGATTTATTTAATGAAGCATTAGAAGAATGTCATTCAGAAGAAAGTGCTTATGACTATATTGATACTTTAATTGCAGAAAAGAATTTGGAGGAAATTTAATATGACAAAAGAAGAATTTAATACAAAATATAAAGATAAATTTAGAATTAATGATTATTGTGATTTAGAACAATGAATTGAATGTGATTGTGATCATTGTCAAGAATGTAAATATTCTAAATCAAAACAATGGTCAATAGTTATCAATTATAGAGGGTGAATTTGAAATGATATGTGATTATGTAAAATATATCAAAAATAATTTTTCTTATTTGAATTATCATACATGTGGGGAGGAATTATAAAATGAAAACATTACACGAAATGATAAAAGATTTAACTGGAATTGATGTTGAACAAGATAAAATAAGTGATTATTTAGAAGAAGAAGTATTATATTTACAAGGTGCTGATTTACGTTTTGCTGATTTACAAGTTCCTGATTTACGAGGTGCTGATTTACATCGCGCTGATTTAATAGGTGTTAATTTACAAGATGCTTGTTTACGAGGTGCTGATTTATCTGGCGCTGATTTACAAGGTATTAAAATTACAAAAGAACAATTAGACCAATTAACTGTTATTGAAGAGGATGAATAATGAATATAACAGAATTAATTGATGCACTTAATAGCAAAATTCAAGCAATTAAATAAGAAAATGAAGCACTTAAAGAACAATTAGAAATGGCACATTATTTTAATCAAAATTTAGGTAAAGAACTTGATGAATTAAAACAACAAATATTATATAAAGAAGATTTTGATGTTTTAGCTGAAATGTATTATGTAAATGGTTCAATGCAACGTTGGGGCAATGATTATGATTATTGTTTAAAAGATAATTCTAAATATTACAAATTACCTAGTAAGGAGGGTGAATAATGAATGATATTGTAAAAAATAGAGTAAATAGTATTACATTTCAATTTCCTTTAAAAGGAGATGATTTTAAAAATGAAAGTATTTTAGCATATAATGTTCAAAAATTTAAAGAAGAAAATAAACAAGAATTAACTGAGTATATTTTTACACATATTAATCATTATGCATTAAATGATTATCAAGGTGTGCATTTAAAAGATATTCCAAGTGCTATTACTAAAAATAATTTTGTTTTTAAAGAATGATTAGAACCTATTCAAAAATTATTAGATGAACATAATAGAATTGGTAAAATAATTACTAATTATAGGAATTATATTRAAAGATACAGAGTTGAAATTAATAATAATTTAACACAAGCTCGTAAACAAAAACAACAAGAGTTTTTAAAAGAACAAGAATTAAAAAAACAAGAATTAATTGAAAAAGYAAATAGTTTAACACCAGATATGGGTCTTGATATAGACCAAATTCAAGATGAACAAGTTCGTGTAATGGAACAAATTGTGCAAATTGATAAATCATTAGAACCAATACAATTAAAAAAAGTTGGTATTAATTTAATAAAAGAAAAATTATTAATAAAAGATATTGAAATATTAGGGATTGATGATGATTTTTTAGAAAATGCTAATCAATATGAATTAAAAAAATTAATTAAATATTTAATTGTTGATGAAAAGTTAGTTAAAAATACAATTAAAGCACAATGAGATACAAATACTGATAATAAAGTAGTTGGTATTAAAGGAATAAATATTCAAATTAAAGGAGTGAAATAAAATGACAAATGAATTACAACAATATATTAAAGGTGCAATTATTAAATATGAATTAAAAGTTAATGATAAATATTTAAAAGAAAATATTTTAGCACTTGAAGAATTAAAAATGAAAAATGGACAAAGTTATATGCAATTAGTTAATACTGCTGATAATGCTAAAATAACAGCATTAGGAATTATTAAATTAAGTAATAAATGGTTAATTTTTGGTAAAGATTTTAATATTATTCCATTTAAAAATAAATTAACTACTGTTATTGATAGTAAAGTTTATTGTAAAAGAATTGAAGAAGCAGGGTATAGTCCAAGAAAAGCAATTATATTTAAAGATGAAAAATTTGAATGAGATGCTATAAATTCTTGTCCAAAAATGCATGAAATTAATTTTAATGCAAATACTAGTGATTATAATGAAATTATTGGTGCTTATGCTTTTGCAAAAGATAAAAATGGAAATTATCAAGGTATTTTATTAAGAAAAGCAGATATTGATCGTTTAAAAAATAGTAGTCCAAGTGGAAATAGTGAATATTCACCTTGAAATAAATGACCAAAAGAAATGGTTGAAGCTAAATTATATCGTAAATTAGCATTAGAAATGGGAATTGATATATCTGATATTGATTTAGATGAAAAAGAAATTAAAGAAGATGGTAATTTTGAATATATTTCATTTAAAGATATTGATGTCGCAAAAATTACCCAATCTTATACAGAAATAGCGGACACTAACGATAATGTAGCTAAAGAAGAAGATATCTCAAATGTAGTACCAGCAGTTAATAATGATTATGATGATGAGTGAGCAACTTGATAAAAATAGGTATTGACCCATCAGGAACTGGTACTACTGGTATTGTTATTTATGAAGATAATAAAATAATTCATAAACAAGAATTGGTACTACTGGTATTGTTATTTATGAAGATAATAAAATA
>NZ_PUUH01000321.1:0-4337 GCF_002968355.1 Spiroplasma sp. ChiS
ATTCCAGTAGCATATAACATTTTATCAAATCCAACCAAAAGATTCCAGTAGCATATAACATTTTATCAAATCCAACCAAAAGAAAAGAATATGATAAAAATAACTTTTTATCTCCTGTTGATGCTTCACCAGTTACTGATTTTACAATTTTTAATAATAAGTTATAAAGAATTAGAGATTATTAAGTTAAGAAACGCAAAGATAACATTTTAGGTTTAAATTATTTTGTTCAAAATGTAATGGGTTCAGATGGTATGAAATTTCAAAAACAATTGTTCTGTTGGTTTTAACAGTGTTGAACAGAGGGAGATGTCAAATTAATTCTTAAATAGTTTATTAAGTGCACTGAATGATGATAATACAACGAGAAAAGGGTATATAATGAAATTTATTGATGTTGCAACAATTAAATTATTTGCAGGAAAAGGCGGTGATGGTGCCGTTGCTTTTCATCGTGAGTTATATGTTCCAAAAGGAGGCCCTTCGGGCGGTGATGGTGGTAATGGTGGAAGCATTATTTTTGTTGGCGATGAAGGAATGAATACATTACTTGATTTAAAATATCAAAGAGAAATTAAAGCAGTTGATGGTGAAAATGGAAGCATTAAAAATATGCATGGTAAAAATGCTGCTAATAAGTATATTAAAGTTCCGTTAGGTACTTTAATTTATAATAATAAAACAAATAAAATTATTGGCGATATTACTACTCATCAGCAAGAAATTGTCTTAGCAAAAGGTGGCCAAGGTGGTCGTGGCAATGCTCGTTTTGCTAATTCTAAAAATAAAGCGCCAACTATCTTTGAAGCTGGTGATTTAGGCGAAACATTAGAGATTCGTTGTGAATTAAAAGTTTTAGCTGATGTTGGTTTAGTTGGTTTACCTAATGCTGGTAAATCAACTTTATTAGCAAAAATTTCAAAAGCTAAACCGCAAATAGCTGATTATCCATTTACAACATTAACCCCGCAATTAGGAGTTGTACAAGATCAAAACCATCATAGTTTTGTTGTTGCGGATTTACCAGGATTAATTGCTGGCGCAGCAGCAGGTAAGGGGCTAGGCCATGATTTCTTACGGCATATTGAACGTTCTAAATTGATTATCCATGTCTTAGATATGTCAGGAAATTATGGAACAGAAGATGTTTATCAAAATTATTTAAATGTTAAAACAGAATTAAAAAAATATAATTATAAATTGGAACTACGACCAGAAATTATTGTAGCAAATAAAATGGATCTTGACATTGCAGCAAAAAATTTAATTAAATTTAAAACCCAAATTCCAACTACCGAAATTATTGAAGTTAGTGGTTTAATGAATCAAAATTTATCATTGTTAATAAATCACATTGGAACAGTTCTGACAAAAATTAAGGATAATAAAGCATTATGGCAATTAGACGAACCAGTATCAACGGAAGAAGATTATAAAGTATATAAATATACCACGCCAATTGAAGAAGAGGTGGAAGTTGTTAATCTTGGCAATGGTGTTTGAAAAGTATCGGGAGCAGCGGTTTATCAAGCTTATCATAAAACACCAATTACAACTTATGATAATTTATTATTATTTAATAAAAAATTACAAGATTTAAAAGTTTTTGAAAAGTTACGAGCAAAAGGAGCAAAAGCAGGAGATATTGTTCGCATTTTTGATTACGAATTAGAATGGGATGGATAATAATGAAAGAATTAAACCAATATTTAAGTTATTTAGTAAAATGAATTAAATCAGAAGTGACAAAAGCCCACTGCCAAGGGGTTATTGTCGGTTTATCAGGTGGAATTGATTCGGCTGTTGTTAGTTTATTAGCAAAACAAGCTTTTCCTGAGCAACATTTAACAGTTATAATGCCTTGTCATTCTGACTATTTTGATCAAGAATGTGCACAGTTGTTAGTTAATAATCATCAATTAAAAAATCATCTTGTTGATTTAACAGGAACATATGATAATTTAATTGCAACATTAGCTTTGCCACCTCATCAATTATCATTCGCTAATATAAAGCCACGGTTACGAATGACAACCTTATATGCTTTAGCACAAAGTCACAATTATATGGTTTTAGGAACGGATAATGCTGATGAATGACATGTCGGATATTTTACTAAATATGGTGATGGTGCTGCTGATTTAGTCCCTATTATTCATTTACTAAAATCGGAAGTTCAGCAAGCAGCACAATTATTAGGTGTGCCATCAGCAATTATTTCACGTCCACCAACAGCGGGATTATGAGCTAGTCAAACTGATGAAAAAGAATTAGGGTTTACTTATCAACAATTAGATTATTATTTACAAGGAAAATCGGTTCCAACAGCGATTGCACAACGAATTAAACAATTAAATCAAAGTTCTGAACATAAACGACATTTACCTAAAGCACCACCAAATATTTTTAGTTCGTTAATTTCTGTTAGTAAAGATTAAAATTGTTTTGCAATTAGTTTTGTAAAAATTTTTTTTTAACTAGGATTAATGTGTTTATATTTTTGATATGTGATAAGATTAATTATATATAAAAAAATAAAAAGGAGCAATCTATATGAAAAAATGACTTAGCATAATAGGAACAATCGGATTAACCGCAACAAGCACAACAACATTAATCAGTTGTAAAAAAACTGAAAAATTAAATAATAAGAACAATCCAAATACACCAAAAACACAAGAAATAAAACAAGCACAACAACCACCAGAAGGTAGTAATTGAAAATTAATTGATAGAGATAATTTTGTAAAAGAAAATAATGAAAAAAATAATAAATGATATATTTTAATTGCTAAACAAATGCAAAGTGATAATTTTTCTATTATAAAATTTAATTTTTCAAATGAGTTAATTTGAAAAGTTGGAGAACATAGAGGACATAGAATTAATAATCGTTGATATGTTTATATTAATTCACTATATCGTTGAGATGGCGTTGGTGAACCACAAATACTTACTATTGACAAAAACACTGGTGAAATTACTGATTGAAAAGAACAGAAAAGAACAAAAAGGAACTGAATAACAGTTCCTTTTTTATATTAATCGCACAAATTTCATAAAAATAATTAATAAAAAGATATTTGTTATTGTACTATACAATGCTGGATTAAATTTTCATACTTCAAATATTTGACTAAAAAAACTATATACTGTTTCAAAAACCTTACCAACACCACTCGCTAATTCATTAACTTGTTTAACACCGGGAATAGTATTGACAATTCAAATCACCGCATTTTTAATATGAGCACCAAAATCTCATCAACCCTCTGGCGTTACATATTGCACTTGTCATCATTGATTATCGGGGAACAACCCACCATTATTAATTTCTTGTCAATTATAAATCCCAAAATTAAAATCATAATATCGGTACATATCATTCTCTTTTTGTGCTTGCAATTCAAAAACATTATAACCGATTTTTTGTTCTTCATTTTTTTTTACTTTAAACCATATTTATTTTTTAAAGCACCTTCAAAAACATAACCCGAATTTGAGTTAATATTATAATTATTAGCAACCGAAAAATCATAATTAAAAACACTACCATAATTATTAATCGTATAAAACCGATTTTTAAATGCTGAATATAATTTAATATCTAATTGCTTATATTTATCCGAAAAATAAAAATATCGTGGGTAAATTTTAAAACCATTATTTACTAACAAACCATATTTTTTATTATAACCTTGAACATAAGTATTATTTTCTAAATCAAAAATCGTACGTAAATAATTAGTATAAAATTTCTGTGAAATCATAAACATACTATTTAATAATTTATCAAATTGTAATTTATCGTTAATATTTTCACTCAACAAAATATTATTAAAATTTTGTAATTTCAAAGCAAAAAAGTTAACTAAAACAGTATCATATTGTAAATTATCAATATATTCATTTTCAATAAAGGAAATACGATTTTGAAACACTGGCACCAATGCACTTGCAAAAAACGACTGTAAAAACTTAGATAAATCAAACTGACCGCTAAACTGTTGATAATACTTTAAATCTTTACTATTTAATGATGAATAAATTGAACCATTAAAATTAAAAATTTCACCCATTCCCGTTCGCATAAAACTAAAATTAAAACTTAAATCATCATTATTAATATTATTTAACTCTAAACTACCAGAAATAATTAAATTTGCTTCATCAACAGTTAAAATCATCCGATAAATTGCTTTTTTAATATTTTTAACATCCAATTCATCAACCGTCTCAAAATCAAAAATTATCCGCTTTGTACCAACCTTATTCGGATTTTCATAATCCGCACTACCACCTTGCTGAACTCTAATATTTTCTTTCAAAACAGAATA
>NZ_PUUH01000322.1:0-4317 GCF_002968355.1 Spiroplasma sp. ChiS
GAGACAGTTTGGTCCCTATCTGTTGTGGGCGTAGGAAATTTGAAGAGATCTGTCCCTAGTACGAGAGGGCCGGGATGGACACACCTCTGGTGCTCCAGTTGTCACGCCAGTGGCACAGCTGGGTAGCTATGTGTGGAAATGATAATCGCTGAAGGCATCTAAGCGAGAAGCATACTTTAAGATGAGATTTCCCATCCTTTATGGAGTAAGACCCCTTGAAGACGACAAGGTTGATAGGTTGGGTGTGTAAGCACGGCGACGTGTTCAGCTAACCAATACTAATAGGTCGAGGACTTCAAAAAAGCGAGAGTTTATTTACAAATTTTAGACAGTTTATTATCTAGTTTTGAGCGGATAATTTCTCTCAGATATAATCTGGTGCTTATGGCATAGTGGACACACCCGTTCCCATTCCGAACACGGAAGTTAAGCACTATTACGCCGACAATAGCCGCAAGGTGAAAATAGGGCAGTGCCAGGTTAAAAAAGGTTTTGACCTTTTTTAATATTTTTTAGATTAAGTTACAATTTACAGTTTATTAAAAAATATGTAGTATTGTAATACATAAAAATTCTAATTTATGAAAAATAGAAAAAATTAATAGTTCAAAAAAATATGGAACTAGATTTTTTAGTGATATTGTATATAAATGAGAATTAAATAATGAACCACAAATACCAACAATCAATCAAAACACCGGTGAAATTATTGACTGAAAAGAACAAAAAGGAACTGAATAACAGTTCTTTTTTTATATTAATCGCACAAATTTCATAAAAATAAATTGGGGAACAAACCACCATTATAATTATTAATCGTATAAAACCGATTTTTAAATGCTGAATATAATTTAATATCTAATTGCTTATATTTATCAGAAAAATAAAAATATCGTGGGTAAATTTTAAAACCATTATTTACTAACAAACCATATTTTTTATTATAACCTTGAACATAAGTATTATTTTCTAAATAAAAAATCGTACGTAAATAATTAGTATAAAATTTCTGTGAAATCTTAAACATACTATTTAATAATTTATCAAATTGTAATTTATCGTTAATATTTTCACTCAACAAAATATTATTAAAATTTTGTAATTTCAAAGCAAAAAAGTTAACTAAAACAGTATCATATTGTAAATTATCAATATATCCATTTTCAATAAACGAACTACGATTTTGAAACACTGGCACCAATGCACTTGCAAAAAACGACTGTAAAAACTTAGATAAATCAAACTGACCGCTAAACTGTTGATAATACTTTAAATCTTTACTATTTAATGATGAATAAATTTAACCATTAAAATTAAAAACTTCACCAATTCCCGTTCGCATAAAACTAAAATTAAAACTTAAATCATCATTATTAACATTATTTAACTCTTAAACTACCAGAAATAATTAAATTTACCTCATCAACAGTCAAAATCATCCGATAAATTGCTTTTTTAATATTTTTAACATCCAATTCATCAACCCTCTCAAAATCAAAAATTATGGTAGTAAGAAAAAAGTTGAGTTTTTATAAAAAATATAAATAAAGTAATTAAATATAAATTAAAGTAATCGCTTATAAGAGCGATTTTTTTTAATTGCATTATTCATCAGATAGTATCTTTAAAATTAAAAATTAACCTATTTTCTCCATCAATTAGTTAATTTTTATAATTTCCTTTCTGTGATTTATTATATTTTTTCGGTTTAACAACTAATAATATCACTTTTAAATAAAAGATACTATCTGATGAATAATGCAATACTAAAACTTAATATTTTGATGCTTAAAGATGGATAACTCATCTATGGCATGAAGCCTTAAAGAAAGTGTGAAAGCGATTGGATTTACTACTCCTATTTATTTCTTTAATTCTCGGCGGGGTTAGTCGCCCGCGAAATGTCAGAGTGTGTGTTTTTGGCTTGTTTCATAAAAAGAGTGCTGTTAAACCGAAAAAAACAATATCGGACACTAAAAAACAAGAGGGAGGAGTTCCAAAAGGTTATTTTCTTTATATAAAGTTGTGTAGGGATGGATGAAGCGTAATTAATAACTGGATAAGCTGTTTTTTTGTTTATTTCCGTGGGGGGGGTAAACTCTATCAAAATATCCTATCCGCCCCTGCTCACCCCCGAAGTGAAGCGGGCGGCGAAGTAATTAAATACTAAAATAAATTATCTACTAAGTATCAAAATATTAACCAATAAAGGAATACTATGTTTTTTTACAGAAAGGAAATTATAAAATGAAAACATTACACGAAATGATAAAAGATTTAACAGGAATTGATGTTGAACAAGATAAAATAAGTGATTATTTAGAAGAAGAAGTATTATATTTACATGGTGCTTATTTACGTTATGCTAATTTATCTTGTGCTAATTTAAAAGGTATTAAAATTACAAAAAAACAATTAGACCAATTAACTGTTATTGAGGAGAATGAATAATGAAAAAGTTAAATAAAAAAATTATCAACAAAATAAATGAATTAATGTTTAGAAGTTATCTAGTTTCATTTGAAGATATTACTGATGAACATTGAGCATTAGGTAAAACTAATTAATGAAAGGATTATTTATAATGTCAGAATATAAAAGTAAATATATTAATAAAACTTGAGATGAAATAACAACATCTTTTGATTGAGTTAATTGTCAATCGGTAATACACCAACAACAGCAGAATTAGAAACTGCTATTAAAGTAAAAAATACTAATTATCAAAATGGAGATGCAACATTCTCTAATATTACATCTACTGGCGCATTAGCAACTGGAAATCCAAATAAATATAGTGGAACAGTTTCTCTAATTTATTCAAAGTAAGTAGCGCCATAGATATCCACGATAAAATTAAAAATGTTGATAGTTTAACAGATGATGAAATAATTAAAGGAATTATTGTACCTCAAAAAGTAGCAAGTGAAGATTTAAGAGCACTTTTAAATGATAAAGTTTTAAAAGCAGTTAAAGCGGTTGATGCAAGTTTAACAACAGATGATTATGATTGATGACCGTTATATTATCAAGGTTCACCATCAAGTTATGATATTACTACAACAGATATTTATGTTGATATTTATATTGCTGGTAAAAATAAAGCAACTGGTGTTTCACAAGTTCAGTATTATAAACTACAAAAAGTAAATCAAATAAGTATTAAACAATTTAATAAAGATAATATTGGAACTTTAAAAACACCTTGATATAGTGATGTTCCTGATTTAACTAAAAAAGCAGATGTAATTACTGAAATGAATACTGGTTTTATTAAAGCAATTCAAAAACTTAATGCTGGTTTAACAACTTCAGATTATATTGTTAATATTTTAGATTATGATCATTAAATATTTAATGATAGAGATGAGGGTAATTTTAGCAATAATGTTTCGGTACCATATAGTTTAATTGGTACAAATTGATTGACTGGTGAAACAACAGGAATGGAAATTACAGTTCCTGCTGCTACTAAAAAAAACCAAAAATAAAAAAATAAAAATGCCAATTGGTACAACAAAAACTGCTCTTATTTATAGTATTAAAACTCCAACCAGATTATCAATTCAGCAACAACAAAAAAGTTTTGGTTTACAATTATTAGAATTTTTAGGAATACAAGTTTTAGCACTTGGTTTATCAGTTTTAACTGGTGGGATTGCTTCTGCTGTTGGATTGGGTGCTGGATTATCTAATTTTGCGTCTGCCCTTATATCTTTTGGAGTAGAAACAGCAACCGATTTTGCAGTTAATCAAATATATGATAAATTAACCTCAGAAGTTACGGCAAAAAGTACCGCTTTAAATTTATTGCCAGCAATTGGGGGGTATTGGTAAATTAACTCGTGCTGCTAGAATAACAAAAGTTTTAAAATTAGCAAAAGAAACTAAATTACTTGAAAAATTAGGAATAGTAACTGCTAAAAATTTAGAAGATGTTGTTAAACAAGTAGCGGGTAAAAAGATTTTATTTAATAAATTAATATTTGATTTTACTAAACAAGCAAATAATTAGACTTTATTATATACAATTGGAAAATTAGCACGAAATGATTTTTCTAAGGGTTTTAAAATTTCTAATTTAGGGAAAATTAACAATCTATTAAAAATTGAAAAAAACTTACAAAAAATAAGTCCAAAGTTGGTACAAAAAGCACCTAGATTAACAAAAAAATATCAAGAATATGTTAATAATTGATTATCAGAATATGGTTTAAGTTTTGAAAAAATAACAAAAATAAGTACTGATGAATGATATAAAATTATGACTGATTTACATAAAAAAGGAATTGCTAAAAAATTATTATTAAATGTTAA
>NZ_PUUH01000323.1:0-4262 GCF_002968355.1 Spiroplasma sp. ChiS
CTTGATTGTTCTGCTAAAACTAAACAACTAGATAAATGTTCTTTTCCAACAACAGTATCCATTTCTAATCAACCAATATTAGAAACTTTATTTTCAATATCTCAAATTGACTTAAAATCAGTTAATTTACCACGATTATCTTTTTTTCCTTTTGTTTTAAATTTTTTACCACGATATCGTAAATTTTCTTTTTTTAATCCAAATTCACCTAAACAAATTCATTTATAAAAAGTTTTAAGACAAGCAGGAAATTTAACACCAAATTTTAAAAAATAACGATAAATAAGTTCTGACGGTGAATCATTTTCCAACAACAGTATCCATTTCTAATCAACCAACATTAGAAACTTTATTTTCAATATCTCAAATTGACTTAAAATCAGTTAATTTACCACGATTATCTTTTTTTCCTTTTGTTTTAAATTTTTTACCACGATATCGTAAATTTTCTTTTTTTAATCCAAATTCACCTAAACAAATTCATTTATAAAAAGTTTTAAGACAAGCAGGAAATTTAACACCAAATTTTAAAAAATAACGATAAATAAGTTCTGACGGTGAATCATGGTATTTATTAAGTCTAATTTTCATAAAATTAATCTGTTCTTTTGTAAATTTACATCTTTTATTATTCTTTTTTCTTTTCTCATAATACATTTTATCTGACTTATAAGCACTATATTCATCAGTAGTTTTAAAACGCTTAATTTCTCGTAAAATAGTACTACGATGTCTATTCAAACATTTAGCAATTACAGAAATATTCTGTTTACCATTCTTTTTTAAAAAAATTTTTGATAATAATGATTGTTCTAATTTAACTTTATCCATAAAACTTAAATGACTATACATAACATTTATATACCTTTCATTAACTTATAAAATTTTTAATATTTAATACGAATAATTGATATATAATTGATATGTAATAAAATCAATTATATATAAAAAAATAAAAAGGAGCAATTTAAATGAAAAGAATACTTAGCATAATAGGAGCAATCGGATTAACCGCAACAAGCACAACAACATTAATCAGTTGTAAAAAAGAAAATAATAATGAAAACGAGGAAAATAATAAACCAGAACCACAATATAATCCACAACAACCACCAAAAGGTAGTAATTGAAAATTAATTGAAAATAATAATAGAGAAAGTGAATTTTCAAAACCAAATAATAAATGATATTTTTATATTCGAATTACTGATATTCGAATTACTGATAAATATGTTTGCGAAAAAGTTTATTTTGATAGTAATTTTATAAAAAATCAATATACATACTGACAACATTTAAAATATGGAATTAATTTTCCTGTTTATCGTTGAGATGGCGTTGGTGAACTACAATTACCAACCATTGACAAAAAAACCGGTGAAATTACTGACTGAAAAGAACAAAAAAGGAACTAAATAACAGTTCCTTTTTATATTAATCGCACAAATTTCATAAAAATAATTAATAAAAAGATATTTGTTATTGTACTATACAATGCTGGATTAAATTTTCATACCTCAAATATTTGACTAAAAAAACTATATACTGTTTCAAAAACCTTACCAACACCACTCGCTAATTCATTAACTTGTTTAACACCGGGAATAGTATTGACAATTCAAATCACCGCATTTTTAATATGAGCACCAAAATCTCATCAACCCTCTGGCGTTACATATTGCACTTGTCATCATTGTTTATCAGGGAACAACCCACCATTATTAATTTCTTGTCAGTTATAAATTCCAAAATTAAAATCATAATATCGGTACATATCATTTTCTTTTTGTGCTTGCAATTCAAAAACATTATAACCAATTTTTTGTTCTTCAATTTTTTTATATTGCAAACCATATTTATTTTGTAAATCACCGCCAAAAACATAACCCGAATTTGACTTAATATTATAATTATTAGCAACCGAAAAATCATAATTAAAAACACTACCATAATTATTAATCGTATAAAACCGATTTTTAAATGCTGAATATAATTTAATATCTAACTGTTTATATTTATCTGAAAAATAAAAATATCGTGGGTAAATTTTAAAACCATTATTTACTAATAAACCATATTTTTTATTATAACCTTGAACATAAGTATTATTCTCTAAATCAAAAATCGTACGTAAATAATTAGTATAAAATTTCTGTGAAATCTTAAACATACTATTTAATAATTTATCAAATTGTAATTTATCGTTAATATTTTCACTCAACAAAATATTATTAAAATTTTGTAATTTCAAAGCAAAAAAGTTAACTAAAACAGTATCATACTGTAAATTATCAATATATCCATATTCAATAAACGAACTACGATTTTGAAACACTGGCACCAAAGCACTTGCAAAAAACGACTGTAAAAACTTAGATAAATCAAACTGACAGCTAAACTGTTGATAATACTTTAAATCTTTACTATTTAATGATGAATAAATTGAACCATTAAAATTAAAAACTTCACCCATTCCCGTTCGCATAAAACTAAAATTGAAACTTAAATCATCATTATTAATATTATTTAACTCTAAACTACCAGAAATAATTAAATTTGCTTCATCAACAGTTAAAATCATCCGATAAATTGCTTTTTTAATATTTTTAACATCCAATTCATCAACCGTCTCAAAATCAAAAATTATCCGCTTTGTACCAACCTTATTCGGATTTTCATAATCCGCACTACCACCTTGCTGAACTCTAATATTTTCTTGCAAAACAGAATATAAAGATAAATCAATAAATTCTTTTACGCGAGTTTGTTGATAACTATTTCAGTCAATAATTTCACCGGTTTTTTTGTCAATGGTTGGTAATTGTAGTTCACCAACGCCATCTCAACGATAAACAGGAAAATTAATTCCATATTTTAAATGTTGTCAGTATGTATATTGATTTTTTATAAAATTACTATCAAAATAAACTTTTTCGCAAACATATTTATCAGTAATTCGAATATCAGTAATTCGAATATAAAAATATCATTTATTATTTGGTTTTGAAAATTCACTTTCTCTATTATTATTTTCAATTAACTTTCAATTATCTTGTTTCAACTTAACTCTTGGATAATGATTTTCTTTATAACGCTCAACATTTTCCACAATTTTTTTCGATACATCATACATCTTATATTTTACAGCAAAGGCATAAATAAAATCAGTTAAATCATTCAAAAAATTCTCTCTTTTAACATCATAAAATTTTTCAACCATATACCGATTTTTTAAACTATGTCATTGTTGATAATAATTCAAAAATACTTCATTAGGTTTATCATAAACAACTCCGGTGGAATAACTATCTTGTAAAAAATCTAAATACCATTTATCATTAAACAATAAATTTTTTGATGTTTTTAAAGTTGGATTAATAAAATAATTTGTTTCCGACCAATTTTCAAAAAAACTACTGCGTAAAAACATTGTATTAATAAAATCAGTTTCATTAATACCTTTACCAGTAATATTAATTTTTTTATTCTCTTGTTTAAGCGTATAATGCTCCTCATTTAAGGGTCTAAACGCCGTTAAAGTAATAAATGGAATAACCAAACCCAAAAAAGTTAAAATAAATATGGCAAATAAAGATAATGACTTACGCATTATTCTTTACCACCTTTCTTCTTTTTAAAATTAATTATAAATAAAATACATCAAACTAATTCAAATCAAAAATACAAATTTGCAACTAACATATATCAGAATAAAATACCAAACTCATTAATTAATTTATCTCATTTATCGTAAATTAATCCAATAAATAAAGCAAAACCAACAACTAAAATATATACTAATATTTCTCATCATTTTTCTTTTAAAAACTTTAAAATTTTAATTTTCATAAACTCAACTCCTAACTATACAATGTTTTTGAAACAATAAACCCAACAATATATAAACTTGATATCGTTAACATTAACGGATGACTAAACAAAACTGCCATTCTGCCAAATAATCAAATCAACCAAGTATCAGAATTATATAAATCCATAATAATATTTTTTGCTGATGTAAATTGATTAATAATAACAGTAATAAAACCAGTTCCAAATATCGCAATTGCCGCCACCAATAAAACTAATTTAATCATTACTTAACACCTCTTTTAAWTTTTGCTTGTTGTCTAACATTTTGACKCTTAATTTCTCGTTTAACTTGCTGCTTATTACTATTTTGATAAACATTTTTACCAACATTAATACCTTTTCGTACAGTTGACGAATATACTTGTGAAACACCATTATTAACTGTTGAA
>NZ_PUUH01000324.1:0-4214 GCF_002968355.1 Spiroplasma sp. ChiS
ACACGAAAAACTCCCGAGCGGTTTAGAAAAAAACTTGATGGTCTTTGCAAATACTATAAAGACAACTACCAAGTCCACTGAATTACCCCAACTTAAACCCTCGCTAACTGAATTGAAAATCAAATCAATAACTATGCTTGACAAGAACTAAACACCTACGAAATCTGAAACAAATAAAAAAATAAATTTTTATTTATTTTAAAATAGAGGTTGTTATTAAAAATTTTATTGTTAAGATGAAATTATAAAAATAGAAATATAATTTTATAGCATAGAAACACAAAATGCTTAAATTCCTTGTGTTTCTGTAAATTATTGTATCAAATTTTAATATATCATATCAATTCTTTTATAAATTTATGGAAATAATAAGGAAAATAAGCCTATTATTTCTATTTTTATAAAAGAAAGGAATGATATATATGAAAAAAATACTAAGTTTAGTTGGAACTGGTATGTTAGCAACTAGTTCTGTAGCACCTCTTGTTGCTAATACAACATACGAACCAAAAACAGAAGAAGTAATTTCTTCAGAAGATAAAGTTGAAACAACAAAAGACTTAATTTCAGTACAAGAAGACATTATACAAAAAAATAATTTAAATAATTTAGTTGCTACTAAAAAAAGGAATAAGGGGCAGATTCCATTTGATTTAAATATTAATATTCATAAAGTATTTAATGGTACACACACTGAAGATAGTGATAGAATTCCCGAAACACAATTATTTAAATATACAGATTATGCTACTAGTTGAGATGATTTTAAAACTAAATATAACGTAATTGATATGTTTAATTTAAAAATTAAATTAAATGCATGAAATGAAAGTAAAGAATTAAACTGATACATAATTAATAATAACCGTTTAAATTCTGATTCTTTTTATGGAATTTATTTAAATATTTCTGGTAGTTCATTATTTGCTGTTCAAGAATTAATTGTTAGATTAAAATTTAAAATTAATAAAGAAACAGAAACTGTTAATTGATTTTGAGAATGGGAAGCATATTCTTTTGCCGCAGCTACTTCTATGACATTAGACTTTGAAGTTAATAATATTTATTTTAGATGAAGAGATATATGAGGGGATATATTTTAGATTAAAATTTAAAATTAATAAAGAAACAGAAACTGTTAATTGATTTTGAGAATGGGAAGCATATTCTTTTGCCGCAGCTACTTCTATGACATTAGACTTTGAAGTTTCTGTTATAATTTCTAGAAATTAAATTTAATAAATATATTAAAACCCTTATTTTATAAGGGTTTTTTGCTATTTATCAGTAATTGTCATCTGTGCTGCATTGAACGTTATTTTCGTGGGAAAATATGGTAATAAAATGTTATATTTATTAAATTTTTAACTCTCGCGATTTTATTATAAATATTAAAATTAATAATTTACATTTTTAATTGAATGTGCTATTATATTTGCGAGTGCAATTGCACGTGTAATAAATGAAAGGAAAAAATGTTATGAAAATTATTACAGTAGGAGCATTAAAAGGTGGGGTCGGAAAAACAAATTTTACTTTTAATTTGTCTTGTTTTCTTGCCATAGAAAAAAAGAAACGAATACTTGTGCTTGACCTTGACCCCCAAGGAAATTTAACACAATGTTTTAAATTGGATATTGATAAACCATGAGCGATAAATTTATTTAATGATAAAAACAATAATATAACTGATATAGTTTTTAAAACTAATTTTGAAAATGTCAATATTGTTCCGACTAATATTCAAATGTCAGAATTAGAAATAAAATTGTCTAGTCAATTTGGTCGTGAACAAAAATTAAAAAATACAATACAAAAAAATAAGTATTTTTTACAAACTAATTATGATTATATTTTGATTGATACAAACCCAAGTTTAAATGTAACGAATGTTAATGCTTATTTAAGTGCTGATAATGTTATTTTAGTTTCAGATAATTCTATTCATTCGTGGAGAGCAATTGAAACAATAAATAAACAATGAAATAATATAGTTGATTATATTAATGCCAATAATAATATTAGTGCAATTGTTTTAAATAATTTTGATACTTATACAATTTCAAAAGATTTTATTGAAAATTTAAAAGATAGTTCATTAAATAATTTATTAATACAACAAGAGATTAGAAAAAAACAAGTTTTTAAAGCAAGCGAAATAACGGGCATTCCAGTTGTTAAAACTTTAAAAAAAGATGAAAACCCGTATTTCAATATTGTTGCTGAATTAGAACAAAAAGGAGTGATATAAACATGGCAAAAGAAAACTTGTTTAAATCTAATCTTAACTTAAATAAATCGGAAAAGTTAGCAGAAAGTTTATTGGGCGTTAGAGAAAATATTAAAACAATTAACTCTGAAAATGTTACAAAAACTATTAATAAAGAATTACAATTAAAACCAAATCAACCTAAACTAAATAAAAAATATCTTAACCTATCTATTAGACCAGATAAAATAGATAAAATAAAAAAAATAGCTAATGAATATAATTTGTCGGTTTCGGCATTGTTAGAACAAATAATCGACCAATTATAAATTTGTGTTATAATGTGCTTACAAAGATATTGAATGTTTTTGGTAAGTAGTACAATCCTACTTTTATAAAATGTATTAAATATCAATCTTCATTAATCTTCTCTTTTTAAAATAAAAAATTGCTTTCTTAAAAAGCAATTGATATAATATAAATGTGAAATTTAAAATAAATAAAAATTAGTGATAGTAATTTATTGCTACATAAATTACTATCGTGGAAACACTAGCTTGCTACTAGCGTTTCCACAGACAATTTTAACATATTTTACTGGGGTATTTTGTTTGTCCTTTTGATACTCTTGTGAAATATGTTATAAATTGCTTGTGGGAATAGTGCGGTTGTGCTATTCCTATTTTTATTGTTCAGAAAGGAATACAGCAATGAAAAAAATATTAAGTATTTTAACGATATCAACTTTAACAGCGAGCATTCCCACCCCGTTGCTAGCAGCAGTACCACTAACTAATACTTTGGCGTCTAACTCAAACAACGATTATTTACCATTAAAAGAAATAAATGGTATTGATGGTTATGTTATGTCAATTACAATTGACAAAGATAATAACATTTATTTCGGTACATTTGCGGGTGCGTTTGTGTTAAAACACGGTGAAACAACACCAACAAAAATAAATGAAATAAATAATGTTTGTAATTCAATTGTAATTGACAAAAATAATAACATTTATTTCGGTACAAATAGTGGTTTATTTGTGTTGAAACACGGTAAAACAACACCAACAAAAATAAATGAAATAAATAATGTTTGTAATTCAATTGTAATTGACAAAAATAATAACATTTATTTCGGTACAAATAGTGGTTTATTTGTGTTGAAACACGGTGAAACAACACCAACAAAAATAAATGGGATAAGTGGTTTTGTTAAAACAATTGCGGTTGATAGTAGCAATAACATTTATTTCGGTACAAATAGTGGTTTATTTGTGTTGAAACACGGTAAAACAACACCAACAAAAATAAATGAAATAAATAATGTTTGTAATTCAATTGTAATTGACAAAAATAATAACATTTATTTCGGTACAAAGGACGGTGCGTATAAGTTATCTGCAGGGTCAAACACTCCGACTAAAATTAATGGAATAAATGGTTTTGTTAATTCACTTACCTTTGATACTAAAAATAACATTTATTTTGGAACAGATAATGGTGCGTTTGTGTTAAAACACGGTTCTACAACCCCAACTAAAATCGATGGAATAGAAGATGATACTACATATATAATAATAGATAATAACAGTAATGTTTACTTTGGTGGTAATGATTGAGTTAAATTTACGACAACAATTTTAGATTGGATAAAACAACAAAGTAAGTTTAACTTAGTTGATAGCACCAAAACCCAAACTTGAACTCGCCCCGACTTGCTTAGTGTTGATGGGGAGTTAAACATTGATATTGCCAACCCCAACATTGATAAAGTTATTTTTGATAATGTCCAACAACCACAAACAAGCAAACAATGAAAAATAAATGTTAAACCCGAAACGACAGCCCGCGACCATAATTTACAAGTAATGTTTACTTTGGATGGTAAACAATATACGAGTGAAATTACGGTCTCAATGCAAGCGAAAATTGACCCACCAACACCAAGTAAGCAAGAAAATTTAAGTGAATTAATTAAAACGACTGATTTAGGTAATATCAT